>SXHE01000885.1 GCA_005773755.1 Planctomycetia bacterium | reverse complement strand
CGCCCCGGGCGGCGAGGCCCGAGGCGGCGCGAGGAGGGTGCTTCCAACCGGCCGTTCGCTTTACGGAACGTTCGTAATCAGGCCGTCCTTGAGCTTCCCGTCGCGGGCCACGAAGTACTTCAGCGGCAGGAACGTGTTCAGGTCTTTGTGGTTCAGTACGAAGGTCACGTTGTCCAGGTTCAGCGTTTCCCACAGGTGCAGGCCGACGAGCACGTCGCCCTTCTGGATGCCGGCGGTCGCGGCCACACCGCCAGCGGCCACGTCAACCACCTGCAGCCCGCCGCGGAGCTGCGGGTTGGCCTTCGCCACCGTTTCGGCTCCGACCGGCGCGACCTTCACGCCCAGTTTCTTCCACACCGCATCGGCCGCGCCCACCGGAGCTTTCACGCCCGGTTGCAGCACCAGTTCCAGGTCGGTCGCGGTGCCGCCGCGCTTTACCTTCACCGGAATCTTGGCCCCGGCCGGCTTCTCGATCAGCCCGCGCTCGAAGTCGATGGACGTGAGCACGGCGATGTCGTCCACCTGCTCGATTACGTCGCCGACCTTGAACCCGGCGGTCGCGGCGGGCGAGTTCGCCTCGATCTGCTCGACGCTCAGGCTCCGCTTCGCGGCGCTCTCGGTCGATTCGCGGGTCGATTGGTCGCGAAGCACGAGGCCGTGGCGGATCGAACTGCGGCGGCGGACGCCGATCAGGTCCGCGGCGCGGGGGATCACCTGATCGGCCGGCAGCGCGAACCCGATGTTCTGCGCGCCGGCGCGGATCGCGACGTTCACCCCGACCAGCTCGCCGTAAATGTTCAGCAGCGGGCCGCCGCTGTTACCGGGGTTGATCGGGGCGCTGGTCTGAATCAGGCTCTTGTAGCTGATGTCCTTGTTCAGCGCCACGTCGCGGCCCTTGAACGACACGCGGCCGTCCGTGACCGAGTGCTCGTAGCCGAAGGCGTTGCCGATGGCGATGACCGACTCGCCCACCATCAGGTCGGACGAGGTGCCGAACCCGATCACCGGGAGCGCCTTCGCTGGCTCGATCTTGATGAGCGCGAGGTCGCCTTCCTTGTCCGTGCTGACGACGCGGGCCGTGTAGCCGGTGCCGTCGTGCAGGCGGACGCGGAGGCTGTTCACGTCGTCGACGACGTGGAAGTTGGTGAGGATGTAGCCGCGGCCGTCGAGCACGATGCCGGTGCCCATGCCGTTGACCCGCTGCGGTTGCACCGGCTGGCGGTTGAACGGGTCTTCCTGCCCGGCGACCGTGCGCTCGCTGTGGAGGTTCACCACCGCGGGCTTGATGCGGTCGTATACATCCACCACCTGGTCACGGCGCTTGCCGGGCGTGACCGTGCGCTCCGCGGGGCGCTCCGCAGCGGTGGCAGCCGGCGGCGGCTCGCTGAACGCCGGGGTGAAAGCAGCAAGGCCGACGGCCGCCGCGAGTCCCGCCGGCACGATGAGCCGACGGCGGGCAATTCTGAGAAGTGTAGCGAGTGTCACCGAACGCATGTGGCCCCCGTGCCAGCGGCGGAACCCGTCGATCCTTGACGGCACTCCTCTGTTCGGAACACGGGCGCGGCCCGCTGCACGCCGCAGGCGTGGGAAGTGCTAGGAATCGCTGGGGCGGGCGCACCTGCGCCGCGCGTGCCCGGTGGCGCGAACAGAACGGTTGGCCGGATCGGAGACTCGCGCCGGCTGCGCCGGTCGTGACGCGCGTTGTCGCCTTTCGCGCTCGTGCGTAGGGTGAGGGCTGGACGCCCACTTCAATCAAATCTCCTCGTTTCGCCGCGACCCACAGGGGAGCGTGAGGTTTATATGGCTCGCACCCCGCGCATGGCCCAGATCGAGGCGATGCTGGCCGACGACCCGGACGACGCGTTCCTGCGCTACGGCCTCGCGATGGAACACGCCAGTTGCGGCGACGACGCCGAGTGCGCCAACGTGCTGCGCGACCTGATCGTCCGCACCGCGGCGCAACCCTACATCCCGGCGTTCCTCATGTGCGGGCAGGCGCTCGCTCGGCTCGACCGCACCGACGAGGCGTGCTCCGTGCTGCGACACGGCATCGAGGCCGCCCGCGCCAGCGGCGACACCCACGCGATGGGCGAAATGCAAGGGCTTCTGGCGAGCGTGGAGTGAAGGCGGAGGAGTTCACCACAAAGGCACAAAGGGCACTAAAGGGAGAAGCAGAGATGAGTTCCAAACCCCTCTTCCTGTCTTGGTTTTCTTTTGTGGCCTTTGTGCTTCTTTCCAGCCATTCCTGTTCTGCTTTCGCTGCCGAAATCGACCACGCGAAACTGAAGGAGATCGACGCCGCGATCGAAGCGGCGGTCAAGCGCGGGGACTGCCCCGGTGTGGTCGTCGTCGTAGTGCATGGCGACGCGGTCGCGTACCGCAAAGCGTTCGGCAACCGCGCGCTCAAGCCGGCCGAGGTCGCCATGACCGCGGACACGGTCTTCGATATGGCCTCGCTCACCAAGCCCGTCGCGACCGGCACATCCGTAATGATCCTCGTTCAGCAAGGGAAGTTGAAGCCGTCCGATCTCGTGAGCAAGCACTGGCCGGCGTTCGCGGCCAACGGCAAGGACAAGGTCACGGTCGAGCACCTGCTGCTACACACGTCCGGGCTGACTGCGGACAACGCCCTCGCCGACTACGCGGACGGCAGGGCCAAGGCGCTCGAGCGCATCGCCGCGCTGAAGCTCGAAGCGCCGCCGGGCACGCGGTTCCGCTACAGTGATGTGGGCTACATCGTGCTGGGCGAACTGGTCGAGCGCTTCAGCGGCACGCCTCTGGATGCGTTCGCGAAGAAGCACGTCTTCGACCCACTCAAGATGACCGACACCGGGTTCAACCCGAAGGACGCGAAGCGGATCGCCCCGACCGGCCCGCGCGACGGTAAGATCATTCTGGGCGCGGTCCACGACCCGCGCGCATACAAGATGGGCGGCGTTGCCGGGCACGCGGGTCTGTTCTCGACCGCCGACGACACGGCCCGCTACTGCCGGATGCTGCTCCGCGGCGGCGAACTGGACGGCACACGTGTCCTGGACGCCGCGACCGTGAAACTGTTCACCGATGGGCACGCGGTCCCACTGATCGACAAGGACAAGAAGGAAACGAAGGGAGCGCGGTCGTTCGGTTGGGACGTGGACACCGGCTATTCGGGCCAGCGCGGGGACGTGTTCAAGAAGGGCACCGGCTACGGCCACACCGGGTTCACCGGCACCAGCGTGTGGCTCGACCCCGGCACGAAAACCGCCGTCATCGTGCTCACCAACCGCGTCCACCCCGACGACAAGGGCAACGTTATCGCCCTGCGGCGCAAGATCGGGACGATTGTTGCGGAAGCGGTGAGGTGAACGGCGGGACGTCAGCCCGCCGAGAAAAGGCGAACGGCCGGTGTAAGCCGGCCGGTGAGACTG
>SXHE01000884.1 GCA_005773755.1 Planctomycetia bacterium | reverse complement strand
GATCAAGGTGAACCCGGAAACGGGCGTCATCGAGGACGCGCGGTTCAAGACCTTCGGCTGCGGGTCCGCGATCGCGTCCAGCAGCCTCGCGACCGAGTGGCTCAAGGGCAAAACCGTCGAAGAGGCGCTGGCGATCAGGAACACTGAGATCGTCGAAGAACTGGCCCTGCCGCCGGTCAAGGTCCACTGCTCCGTGCTCGCGGAAGACGCGATCAAGGCGGCGCTGAAGAACTACCAGGACAAGCAGGACGCGAACGACGACGACGAGGCCGACGCGGAAAAGAATCAGCGGCCCGTGGGGGCCGGGGTTTAATCTCCCCGTCCCGCGGCTGTATACTGTGTCAGACTACTTCAACCACGACCCCCGAACGAAAGGTGATTCCGATGTCCACCGCTATCGCTGAAGCTCCGACCCAGACGAAGGCCGCCGAAACCTGCGGCCTGGGCATGAAGGACGCGCCCCCGGTCGCGCCGCCCCTGACCGTGACCGAGAAGGCCGCGCAGGAAGTGAAGCGCCACATCGCGGACATGAGTAGCCGCAACGAGATCGAGCCGGGCGGCACCCTGTACCTGCGCGTCCGCGTGCAGGGCGGCGGGTGCAGCGGGTTCCAGAACAAACTCGACCTGGACGCCAAGTACGACGAGAAGACCGACCACAAGTTCGACTTCCACGGCATCGAAGTGGTCGTGGACAAGCGGTCCATGCTGTACCTGAGCGGGGCCGTGGTCGACTTCCACGACGACCTGAACAAGCGCGGGTTCACCATCAGCAACCCGTCGGCCAAGAGCACCTGCGGGTGCGGCAGTTCCTACAGCATGTAAGGCCGAACGATGAGCGCCGACCACTTCGACCGCCTCGGCCTACCGAGGCGGTTCGCTGTTGATGCCGCCGCGCTGGAGCGGGCGTACCTGGCGCGCTCGCGGGCCGTTCACCCGGACTACCACCTGGCCGGACCGAGCGCGGACCTGAGCGCGAGTTTGGAACTGTCGGCCGCGTTGAACGAGGCGTACAACACCCTGCGTGACCCGTTCGCCCGCGCCGAACACCTACTCGCGCTCGAGGGCGGACCGAGCGCGACCGAACAGAAGGACGTGTCGCCGGCTTTCCTGGTGGAAGTGATGGACCTGCGCGAGCGGCTCGAAGCGGCGGGCGACAACGCGGCCGAAACGGACCGCCTCGCGAACGACTTCACGGCCCGATACGAAGCCCTGCTCGACACCGTCGGCGACCTGTTCCATCGAATCGAGACCGCAGATGTGCCCGACCGCGCGAACCTGCTCAAGCAAGTGCGCGCCACTCTGAACGCGGCCAAGTACGTCCGCGGGCTGATCCGCGACCTGAACTCCGACTGAGGACACGCGATGTACGACGCGGCCAAGATGAAGAACCTGAAGACGATGCGCGAGCTGGCCCCCGAAGGTATGGGGGCGTTCGACGCGCTGAACGCGGCCGTGTTCAAGGACGGGGCGCTTTCGTTGAAAGTGAAGGAACTGATCGAGGTCGCCGTCGCGGTGACGACGCAGTGCCCGTACTGCATCGAGGCCCACGTGAAGAAAGCAAAGGCCGCTGGCGCGACCGAGGCCGAACTGACCGAGGCAACTCTCGTGGCCGCCGCGCTCCGCGCCGGCGGCGCGGTCACACACGGCGCACACGCCATCGGGTAGGGTAATCGGGCGCTTAGCTCAGCGGCAGAGCACTCCCCTTACACGGGAGGTGTCACAGGTTCAAATCCTGTAGCGCCCACTGCGGACAAACTCAATCGGTCCAAGCCTTTAGCGCTTACCTCCCGGCTGTTCGGGAGCGAGGTCCGAAAGCTCACAACTGCGGTACTGTACCGCACTGAGGGTCTTTCGATGCCCCGCGTCCCGTCCTACCGTCTACACCGTCCGTCTGGTCAAGCCGTCGTGACCGTCCGCACCACCGCGGGAGAGCGCCGCGATGTGTACCTGGGCGAGTACGGCAGTTCCGAATCGAAAGCCGAGTACGCCCGCGTGATCGCGGAACAGGCGGTCGGCGCGAGCGCACCCCCGTCTGGCGGCCACGCGGGCGAGTTGACCGTGGATCAGGTGATCGAGAAGTTCTGGGTGTTCGCGGACAAGCACTACCGCCGGCTCGACGGCACACCCACGAACCAACTGGTCGAGTACAAGTACACACTCAAACCGCTGCACGCGGTCTACGGGCACGCGCTGGCGAAGAACTTCGGCCCGCTCGGGTTGAAGGCCATCCGGCAGAAGATGGTAGAAACGAAGTGGTGTCGGTCGCTGGTGAACGCGCGCGTCGGCCGGGTGAAGCGCGTCTTCAAGTGGGCCGTCTCGGAGCAGCTCGTACCGGTCGCCGTGTACACCGCGCTCGCCACCGTTGCCGGGTTGCAGAGGGGTCGCACCGAGGCCCGCGAGACGGAACCCATCGGCCCGGTAGACGACGCGACGATAGACGCTACCCTGCCCCGCCTCAACCGTCACGTCTGCGGCTTGGTCCAGTTTCAGCGGTACACCGGCTGTCGGCCGGGCGAGGCGGTCCTGATCCGCCGCTGCGACATCGACACGACGCGCGAGGTGTGGGTGTTCACACCGGAGACCCACAAGACCGCGCACAAGGGCAAGTCGCGGACGGTCGCCATCGGGCCGAAAGCACAAGCGGTGTTGAAGCAGTTCTTTACGGACAACCCGACCGACTACTTGTTCAGCCCGCGGCGTGCCGTCAATGAACACCACGCCCGGCGCGCGGCCGCGCGGATGACACCACTCTACCCGTCGCACCAGAAGCACAACGCGACGCGGCGGAAGAAGAAGCCGAAGGTCCACGCCGAGCGGTACACGACGCACGCCTACGCGGTAGCGGTCGAACGCGGCTGCGACCGGGTTCACCCGCTCCCAGCGGAGTTGGCGCGTCGCAGGAAGGTCAGTGGTACGCTCGAAACGCCGAAGGAGTGGAGGGAGCGATTGATGGCAGAGGTGTGGCAGAAGGTTCGCGACTGGCGTAAGGCCCACCGCTGGCACCCGAACCAGTTGCGGCACGCCTTCGGTACGCTGGTGCGGAAGCGGCACGACCTGGAGCACGCGGGCGCGGCGCTCGGACACACGAAGATGTCCGCAACGCAAGTTTACGCGGAACGAGACGCCGCGCTCGCAGAGCGGATCGCGGCCGAGTTGGGGTAAGCGGGGCTTTGCGCAGCCTTGCGCGGGTCAGGGCCGTGTAGTTCTCGGTTAGACGTGCGCCTGTATTTACGAGTCGGAGCGCTTCGAGTGGTCGAATGGCGAAGCGTCGAAGCGCGGCCGCGAAGTTTGGGAGTTGAGCGGCGGTGAGCAGGTGCGTCAGGGCGTTGCGGGTGGCCGCGAGGATTTGCGGGCCGTTGCCGCTGCGGATGCGGCTGGCATCCTCGCCGAAGGTGACATCGCGAACCCAGTGCAGGTTGTTCTCGATCGACCAGTGCGTTCGGTTCAGGCACAACAGACACGCGGCACCGGCATCGAGCGGACGCAGGCTGGTGATCCCGT
>SXHE01000883.1 GCA_005773755.1 Planctomycetia bacterium | reverse complement strand
GCCCATCACGTAGTCCGCGATGCCGCGGAGCGTCTTGAGGACCGACAGTTTTTCCATTTCCAGGTTGGGCTGCTTGCCGTCGGCCCCAGCCTCGATGCTCTCCGCGAGCGCGCCGAGCACTTCGACGCGCTTGATCGACTCGACGCCCAGGTCGGCTTCGAGGTCGAGGTCGATGCTGAGCGCTTCCTTCGGGTAGCCGGTGCGCTCGCTCACGAGGTCGAGCAACCGGGCGAGCAGCGTGTCGCGGTCCAGGCCCGGCGAGCGGGGGGCGTCAGCCCCTTGTTCTTTGGGCGCGGCCTTCGTCTCAACCTTCGGCGCGGGCACTTCGATCCGCGGCGCGGGTGCCGCGACCTTTGGCGCGGGCGCGGCAACCGGCTTCGCCATCGGTTCGGCCGCGATGCGGTTGGTCGCCTGCATCGGCACGGGCATCGGCGTGGCGAGGTGCGCCCCGACACGGCCGTTGGTGTGCGCGTGGCCGTTGGTGCCCGCCGGCAGCGGGTAGGCCGCGTGGCCGTTCCCGTTCGAGAGGGGATCGGTCGGCGTTCCGGTCGGCGCGCCGAGGAACCCGAGCATCACGCTCTTCTGCGTGTCGAGGAACCGGGCCATCACTTCCTGGAACCGCATCATCACGGCCGTGGCCCCGTCGGGCGCGGCATGCGCGGCGTGTGCGTGGCCGTTGGTCGAAGGCGCGGGCAGAGCAGGGTGAGTATCGTTGGTGTGCATCATCGCTCGTGTGGGCGGGGTGATGGCAGGGGAAGATGGCGCGCCTGTTCCCCCGGTGGGCTTGGGCGCGTGGGTTTTGGGAGCGTGACCGTTGATCGCCGACCCCGCAGGGGTCGCGGGGCGCGTGTCGGGTTGCGATTCTGGGCGGTTCGCAAGAGCAGGGGCGGCTGTCGCTGGAGCGGCAGGAGCAACAGCAACCAGTGCCTTCGCGGGCGGGGTTCCTTCGGGCAGCGCCTGGCCCAGCAGCCGCGGTTCGGGCGCGCTCAGCGGCTTGCTGCGGATGCCGTTGACCAGCCAGGTGGTCGCGGAGTGCTTCGGCTTGCCGGTGTCGGCGGTCAGTTTCGCCAACTCGAACGGCACGACCCCGCGGCCGACGAACAGGCGGTCGAGGTTCGCGGAGACACCGGCCGCGAGCAACTGGCCCAGCAGGTGCGCGAGTTGCACGAGGCCGGGACGAGCCTTCGCGTCCGAGGCGAGCGCGAGGTGCGGTTGTCCGGCGAGCGTTTGGGCTGTCAGGCCGGTGAGGACCGCGTTGGGGCCGACCTCGACGAACACCCGCGCGCCGGCCTCGTACATCGCCCGCACTTCGTCCGCGAACCGGACCGGCGAGACGAGGTGCTCGGCGAGTTGTTTCGCGATGACCGCGCCGTCGGCCGGGTGCGGCGCGGCGCTGGTGTTCGAGTACACCGGCTTTGTGGGCGCGGTGAAGGTGGCCTTCGCCAGCGCGTCGGCGAGCGCGGGCTTGGCCCCGGCGATGAGCGGCGAGTGGAACCCGCAGGCGACGGCGATCCGCTGCGACCGGATGCCGACCGCTTGCAGTTTCTCGGCCGCGAGCTTCACGCTTTCGTCGGTGCCGGCGATGACGGTCTGCGTGGGCGAGTTGTGGTTCGCGACCCACACGTCCGCGATGCCCGTCAGGTGCGGCGCGATGGCTTCGGCGGTGTTGTCCGCGGCGATCATCCCGCCGGGCGCGGTCTTCGCGGCCTCGCGAATCGCCCGGCCGCGCTTGTACGACAGGTGCATCAGATCGTCGGCGGAGAGCGCGCCGGCCGCGGCCAGCGCGGTGTACTCGCCGTAGCTGTGCCCGGCGAAGTAGTCCGCCTCGATGCCGAGCGCGGTCAGCAGCCGGAACATGCCCAGGCTGGTCGCCCCGATGCTCGACTGCGCCACTTCGGTGCGCCGCAGCTCGTCGCGGTTCGCGGCCTCTTGTTCGGGCGAGAACGCCGACGGCGGGTAGATGAGCCGGCTCAGCGGCTTCTCCAGGTCGTTCGCCAGCGTCGCCTCGGCGCGGTCGAGCGTGTCCCGCACTTCGCGGAACGCCATCGCCACCTGCGCCAGCATGTCCGGGTACTGCGACCCCTGGCCGGGGAACAGGAACGCGACCTTCGCCGCCTGAGCCGCTTGCGGCTGCGCTGCGAAGTAGATGCCGCGCGGGTCGGCGTGCGTGTCGCCCGCCTTCGGCAGTGCGTCCAGCACTTGTGCGAGGCGGTCCTTCAGGTCGTCGAGCGAGGTGGCGACCACCGCGAGCGTCGCGCCGGTCGCGCCCTTGCTCGACTGCCACGCGCTCGCGGCGAGGTCGCCGAGCTTCGGCCGCGCGCCGGCGACGAGCGCGGTGTGAACCTTCTTCACCGCGTCGAGGACCGCGGCCTTGTCCGCGCGGCGGAACAGGAACAGCTCCGCCGGCCACTCGCGCACGCCGCTGGTCGGGCGGTTCAGGTAGTCGCCGGTGTACTCTTCGAGGACCGTGTGGAAGTTGGTGCCGCCGAACCCGAACGCGCTGACGCCCGCGGTCCGCGGGTGGTCGCGGCCGTGGACCCACGGCTTCGCTTCGGTGTTCAGGTACAGCGGTCCGGTTTCGAGGTTCGCCTTCGGGTTC
>SXHE01000882.1 GCA_005773755.1 Planctomycetia bacterium | reverse complement strand
GGCTGTGGGCCGAGTCCCTTTTGCCACAGGCTGGTCAAACCACGGGTCTTGAAAAACTCCCGGAGTCCGTGCGTGAGCTCTTGCTCACCACGCTCGCACCCGCCGCATGACCGTCACAGAATCGGCATCAGTCGAGCTTAGAGATGGTCAGGTGCAAAAAGGATTCAGTCGAGTAGGAACTAGAAGCAAGCAAAGGCGTTATGGCGGGTGTCGGTCGAAGTCACGCGACGAATCGGAACATTTTCGCACGTTCTGGGCGCGAGCCGCATATCGGACCGGGAAGAACATCACCCGAACTGAAACGAGAGGCTTACCGATGACCGCACGCGAAAAAGCCAAAGCGGGACTGTGGCTCATCAAGGAGGCAGTTCTTCACTACCTCGCGGAGCATCCAGAGGGCGTGGCGTCAGCAGAAGCGCGGAGGGAGTTGGGGCTAGAGAACCCCACCGGCGAGCGCAAGGACTACCTGTTTTGGGGACTCGCCCTCCAACTGAAGGAAGAAGGGCGAGTGGAATCGCGGACGGTGGACGGGCAGAATCGCCTGTTCTTGGTGACCCCGGCAGTAAGCCTGAGCCAGCCGGAAACCAACGCCTGACCCCGAGCGGGTCAGAGCAGAGAGCGTGAGCCGAGACGGATTTGCGGGGGATTTGCGGGGATTTCCCCATTCGCAGGGATCGGCAAGCAACCGGAAAGAGAAAGGGAACACTGGTTTTTCCAGTGTTCCCTTGAGTGGGCAGTCCCGGGGTTGAACCGGGGACCTAGCGATTTTCAGGGGCGAAAAGCCGAGCGTCCGGGGACTCGAATCACCTGCAATTACAAGCATTTTCGCACATAATAGCCACTTTGCAAGGTGATACGTGAATTGCGGGAAATCACGAGGAATCGAGGGTTGCGCGGGACGTTTTGCGGGAATTGCGGGAGCGAGTTCCGGCACCGGTAAAGGCCGATGCCGGGACGATAGACCGTAGGGACTTTACCGACCCTTTGCCGGAGCGTGTGCGAACAACCCGGAGTTATCGAGATGCGCGTCGGGCGCGATGCGGTCCCATCGCTGGTCGCCCTCGACCGAGAGCAGCGTGATGCCCGCGGGGATCGGTGCCGCGGGGTTCAGTTCGATCACACGCGGCTTCTCCGTCGTGCTGCCCCACCAGCGCCGGCCCGTTAACGCGGCACGGACGCCGGTGTGCAGCACGCTCAACAGTGCATCCAGTTCCGCCGGAGGGTCGGCGGTGAACGCCAGGTCGTCACCATCGACGGTAGGGCCGTACTGCTGGACGGCGGCGAGCAGAGCGTGCGCAGTGGTTACAGGGGGCGTCACGCCACGTCCCTCCTGTTGTGCTGCCGGTCGTCGCTGCGGTAGCGCTTCTTTCGCGGTGCGGGTTGGGCCGGAACCGCTCCGGCTTCTCCGGCATCTCCTGCGGGCGCGGGTGCCGGACTTGCAGGAGATGAAGGAGCAGGTTCCACCCGCGTGGCACCGCCACCGACGCGAACTACCTCCCACCGGTTCGAGTTGGTGCGGTCGGGGTCGCCCCTGCACACCATCCTCCCGCCGAAGTTGCGCTTCTGAAAGTGCCGGAACTTTCCACCCAGCGCGCGACCGCAGAGCTTCCCGCACAACTCCTCGACCGCGGCGCGGAGGTCCGCCACCCACGCCGGCGAAGGCAGCTGCGCCGACTTCACGCGCTCGATCACTTCCGCCGTTGTGACGCCGCGGCGGTGTTCGTCCATCTGCTCCAAGCAGGTGATGATCGTGTCCATTGTCACCGCGTCGCGGTCGGCCGCGGTCTGGAGCGCGAGGCGGGTTTCGCCCGGGTCGGGCAGCCCGGCAAAGACCACCGCCTCGCGCACCACGTCGGACCACCCCTCGTAGGAACCCCACGGCGTCAATTCGTGCCGCGGACGACCGGCGACGTACCACGCCCGCAAGATGGTCAGCGCCGCGGAGAGCAGCCGGTCGCGCTGCTTGCGGACGTGTTCGCGCAGGTTCTTGTACTTCACGTCGGTCCGTTGCTCGGGCCGCTCGTGGGCCGTTTCCAGTCGGGCGTGCGAACACCGCCGGGCCGTGTCCGCGGCGAACTGCACGTTGTTCCCGGTCGCGAACCAGCAGACATTGAGCGGGCCGTCGTACACCTTGTTCCCGCCGAGCACGCGGTCCTTCCAGCGGTCGGCCGTCAGCGCCATGTCGAGGACTTCATTGCCCACCGCGCCGGCGAGGTTGTCGAGCAGCACCAGCCGCTCGCCCTCCATCGCCAGCGACGTGATCTTCTTCCGCAGTTCCTCCTTGTCGTGCGTGTAACCCATCACCGAGAACCGCCGGCCGGTAAGGATGAGCGCGATCACGTCCGCGAGCAAACCCTTGCCGACGCCACGAGTGTTGCCGTCGATGAGCAACATCGGCGCGGGTCCGGTGAAGCCGAACCACGCCAGCGGCGTGAGCAGTCCGGCGAACCACGCCGCGCGGTGCGCCGGGGTCGCGAACGGGAAGTCCGCGAGTACGTCGTCGATCAGTGCGACGGCGGCGCGCGCGTCTTCCCGCGTTGGGGAGTTGGGCACGACCAACCGCAGGCCGGAGGGAATGCACACGAGCAGGCCGGTACGCGCGTCGTAGCCGTTCGTGGCGAGTAGCGTTCCGTCACCGAGAACAACCGGATGGTTCACGACGGCTTCGAGGTGACGGACGCACGGCCACGCGCCCCGCGCGTGTACGGCGTTCACGGACCATGCCGGTGGGTGAGTTGGTCGGTATTCCTCCTCCTCACCGCCGACATACCTGACCCACCGCGCGCACCGGGTCAGGCGCTCGCGGAGGAGGGGCGGGGGGATTTCGCGGACCACGAGCGAACCGGGCGCGCGGCGAACCGTCGTGGTGTCGTCCGGGTCGCACCTTACGACCTGAACCAGCATCCCGCCGCGCTGGTAGAGGTCCGGTTCGGTCGCGAGCGCTGAAACGGCTTCGGCGTTCACACGCCATTCGTCCGTGCCGATGACGATTTCCGGCCGCTCGTCCTTCACCGCCGGGCGTGCGGGTTCCGGGGCGGTCGTCACGAGCGCGCGCAGGGCGTCGGGGCCGTGCGCAACGAGGTAATCGTCCAGCCCGACTTTCTCACCGCCAGCGCCGGCGGGGAGCCGGATCACGCGCACGTCGGCCCCAACTTCGCGGAGCGCCTCAGCGAAGTGCCACTCGGCCCACTTCACCTGTTCGTTCGACTCGATGTCGGAGTCGAACACGATGACGACGCGCCGGCCCTTCCACACGACCGCGGCGAGGTCGGCGATCAGCTCTCGTGACCCGGTGCCGCGCCCCTGCTCGTCTTTCGGGCGCTTCAGCTGCCACGCCCACACGCCAGACAGCGCCACGCACGGGAAGCCGTGCTGGTCGGCCGCCGCGCCTTTCTTCTCGCCTTCGGTCACGAGAAGCGGAACGCCGGCGTCCGCGAGCGCGGCGCGCGTGCCGGGCGGGACGTACGCACGGTTCGGTTGACCCGCCGGGCTTTCGTACTTGACGGGCTTGCTGTCCTTCTTCTTGTCCTTGCGCGGCCGGTCGGGTTTGAGCCGCGCGTACCCGGTCGGCGTGCCGTCGGGGGCGAAGTACGGGATCACGAGGCACGCACCGTAGCCGGCCGCGCCTCTGGTGCTGAGGTGCGCGCCGAGTACCGCGATCACCTTGTGTGGGTCGGTTTCCGAGTAGAACCCACACGCGACGATCTGCACGTCGGTCAGCCCGGATTTGCGCAGGTCCGCGAGGTGCTGGGGAAGCACGCGCGACGTGTCGGCGTTGTGGGTGCCGGGTTCGGGGGGTACAATTCCCATCAGTCTTACCTCCGCACTGGGTTCGGGACGCTCGCCAGCTATCCCCGGACCTGGTGTTTTTTTTGGGTGAGTTGGAACGTGCGCGGCGCGACCGTGCGCGCCGCGTGGAGTGTGTCACGCGCCCATCGCGCGCAGTTCGGTGTCGGCCCGTTCGCTCGCGGTTCGCCGCGCGGTTGGGGAACGTGACGGGGTGTCGGCGGCGGGCGCGCTCGTCAGCGCGTCCGCGAACCGGTGGAGCGCCGCTTCGGACGTGAGCCAGCGGGAGCCGACTCGCAGCGCTTCGAGTTTCACCCGGCGGCCGTCGATGGCCTTCACGCCCGCGAGAATCCACCGTGTGAGCGTTGCCGGGTGCAGGCGCTTCCCGCCGCGGTGACCGGGGAACCGGGCCGCGGCCTGGGACAGCGAAATCAACTCTTCTTCGTGCAGCATTGTCGTGCCTCGCGTCGGGTGTTACGGGACGCGGGCAATGTGCCCCAATGCGGGGGAACCCGTCGGATGCATTTCACGCAAAGCCTTGTTGAGAATCGGCTTGCGCGGAGAAAATATCTTTTTCGCGCGTGCTCTCGCGCGAGCCGGGCGGCGATTGATAGGCTTTGTCAGGTACTCAGCTTTTCTCAACCAATGGTCGGGTCGTGGCGGCAACAGCCGGAGATGCAGGAGATGCCGGAGCGTACGCAACCGTGGACGTGAGACCCGATAACCGGGCGGGTTGCCGGGACTGCGTTCGGCCGTTTCTGCCAAACGAACCACCGAGACCGTGCCGCACACGAGCAACAAGATAGGCGGAGAGACCGGAATCAGTGGCCGGCGTGGATGGTCACGTCGAGCGCGGCCGGCGGCGCGGGCGGGTTGCCGTCGCGAATCGCTCGCAGGCGCTCGAGGGTGTGCAGCGTTTGGGTGAGTTGCCGGTTCAGGTGGGCCTCATAGCGGGACAACTTGTCAACTACGTCGGCCGGCGGCAGTAGCGCCCGCCCACGGACCACGCGCTCGGGGCCGGCGTTCGCCGCGGTCACACGGGCGAGTTCGGCTTCGAGCCTCATCACCTTGCGGCGCTCCGCGGCGGCGGTCCGGTCGGCTTCGTTCACCGCCCATTCGGTCAGCGCGGCCTCGGTCAGCTTGCACCCGTCGGCGATGATCTTGATCCCGGCCCGAATCATTCCGACCGTCCACCCGTCCCACCAGTCCGCGTCGTCGAGCCAGTCCGCGGGCACGCCGATCTGAGCCAGGAACGCGCGGTCCTCGATGTCGATGTACTGCTCGTGACCATCGGGAGCGTAGGCCCCGACTTCGCGCAGAAGGGCGTACGCGGTGCTCCCGTCGAGCTTGTGTTCGGCGGGCAACGTGGAGAGCCGGAGGAGTTGCTCCCGCGAGTCCGCGAACCCTCTCGCGCACCCGCTGACGTAGTCGAGTTCCTCGCGCACGTCGGCGTAGGTCCGGTGGGTGTGGTGCCGGCCGGGGAGGACGAAACTCAGCGGGTTCTCGTCGTCGTTCTCCCCGCGAACGTGTGCGACGGCTACTTCGATATCCGCCACGGTCACGGCGGTTTCGTACCGGACCACCCGCCGCAGTCGCCACAGCAACAGCGCCACCCGGTCGGCGAGTTCGGTTTCGAGGGTGCCGACCGGGGCCAGTGCCGCGACCGTTCCGGCGCGGTGGGCGGTCCAGTCGTCCGGGCACTCGTCGGGAAGCACCGGCGACAGGGACCGCAGACCGTGGGTGACGGCGTTCAGCTTCGCCAGCGACTTCCCGCGCGCCGTCTTCGGGCCGGTGGCGCGAGTCCTCTTGGCGCGGCTTGCTTCGGGCTTCACAAGTGCGGACATGGCGGTGCCCCTTTTGTGCTGACGGACGTGCCCCACCGACTCTCGCGTGATGCTCGATTATCTCACGCTCGTTTTGACCACGGAAGACAAACGTGTCTCCGTCGTTGCATTTCGATTCCGGAGCGCGCACACTATCCCTTCCCAACGCTCCACCCGGAATCCCACATGCCCGCGAACGGCGACACGCAGCCCGTGACCCTCACCTCCGCCGACCCCAACGCGGAGCGCGTCGCGCAAATGCGCCGGCTGTTCCCCGAGTGCTTCGCCGACGGGCGCATCGACTTCGACAAGCTGCGCGCCGCGCTCGGCGACAGCGTCGCATCGGGACCGGAGCGGTTCACGTTCTCGTGGGCCGGCCGCGCCGACGCCGCGGCGCTGCTCCAGACGCCCAGCCGCGCGACGCTCGTTCCCAAGCCGAAGGAGTCGGAGAACTGGGACACGACGCGGAACCTGTTCGTCGAAGGCGACAACCTGGAAGTGCTGAAGCTGCTGTACAAGGCGTATGCGAACAAGGTGAAGCTGATCTACATTGACCCGCCGTACAACACCGGCAACGACTTCGTGTACCCGGACAACTTCGCGGACCCGCTCGCGGTGTACCTGCAACTCACCAAGCAAGCGGACGACGCCGGCAAACTGCTCACCAGCAACCCGGAGACCAGCGGGCGCTACCACTCCGCCTGGCTCTCGATGATGTACCCGCGCCTGTTCCTCGCCCGCCAACTGCTGCGCGACGACGGCGTCATCTTCGTCAGCATCGACGACCACGAAGTCGCCAACCTCCGACTGCTCATGAACGAGGTGTTCGGCGAAGAGAACTTCGTGGCGACAATTGTGTGGCAGAAGAAGTATGCCGTCTCGAACGACGACCCCGGCGTAGGGAACATGCACGACTACCTGCTGATGTTCCAGCGATCCGAGGCATTTCAGAGAGGGCTACTGTCCAGAACGGAGGAGCAGCTCTCTCGCTACACGAATCTCGATAACGACCCGCGTGGCGAATGGGCTTCAGACAACTACATCAGCAACAAGTCGAAAGATGAACGGCCGACCCTCTGGTATCCGATTCGACACCCAAAAACGGGTGGTGAGGTGTGGCCTGAAGAACATGCCGTCTGGCGCTATTCAAAGGAAAAGCACGAGCAGATGGAACTTGAAGGAAGGCTCTACTGGGGGCCGACTCAGAACTATAAGCGTCCCCGCATCAAACGGTACTTGAGCGAGGTGCAAGCGGGAACGGTTCCTTCCACTTGGTGGGAGTTTGAAACCTGTGGGCATAATGATGAAGCGCAGAAAGAGACAACGGCGCTCATTGGCCCGAAAGTGTTCACAACGCCCAAACCGATTCGCCTGTTGAAAAGGCTTCTAACAGTTGGTGCCGTCGCTGACGACATCGTGCTCGACTTCTTTAGCGGCTCCTGCTCCACCGCGCAAGCGGTTCTGGAACTGAACCGCGAGGACGGGGGCAACCGGCGCTTCATCATGGTTCAACTTCCCGAGCCGACGGAGAACAAGCAGTACCCCACCATCGCGGAGATCGGGAAGGAGCGCATCCGGCGTGTGATCGCGAAGCTGAAGAAGGAAACCCCGAACATTCTGGGGGGGGGGGCGAATGTTGGAACGTATGGGGAAGACCTGGGTTTCAAGGTGTTCGCGCTGGGTGAGTCGCACTTCGCGCAGTGGGCGGGCGTGCCGGACCGCGACGCCGCGCAGTACGCCGCGACGATGGAACACTACCTCGACCCCATCAACGCCAAAGCCGACCCCGTGGCCGTGGCGTGGGAACTGGCGATCAAGGAAGGCTACGGGCTGAACAGCACCGTGAGCGCGGCGCAGGTGGGAGCGAACACGGTGTACACCGTGACCGATCCCGAGCGTGACCCGGCGCAGGTGTTCCGCGCGTGCCTGGACGAAGTGCTAGCCCCCGACATCGCCAAGCAACTGGGCCTGACCACGACCGACCTGTTCATCTGCCGCGACAGCGCGCTGGACGACACGCTGGCCGCGAACCTCGCGCTGCAGTGCCGTTTGAAGACCGTGTAGGAGAGGAACCGTGGCAACCACACCCGCCGAAGCGCGCGAAGCGCTGCTTCGCGCCATCGCCGCCGCATACGACGCACTCGCCCAAGACGTCGACGCGCGGGCCGAAGAACGCGCGGAACGGGCGCTGTGGGACGCGACCCTCGCAGACGGCCTTCCGTATCAAACGGTTCCCAGGAACGAGCTGCCTTAGCGAGCCGCGACCGCAAGGGAGCGGTTCACGTGAACCCGCTCCCTTG
>SXHE01000881.1 GCA_005773755.1 Planctomycetia bacterium | reverse complement strand
GGGCCTGCTCGTGCTGGCGCTCGTCGCGGCTGTGCTGCCGGGGCCGTTCGACGGACCGAGTACCGAGAAGACCGTCGGCCACTACCTCCTTCCCTGGGGATTGGGGGCCGGGCTTGTGTCGCTGTTGTTCGCGGTACCGTTCAGCCGGCACGAAACGGACGGCACCATTCGCGGCTGGTTCCTGACCGGAATGCTGGGCGTGGGCGGCGTGCTGTGCGCCGCGGCCGTCATCGCGGGGGTGAGCAACCCGGACTTCCTCGCCGGCACAGGGTTGGGCCTCGCGTTCCTCGGCCTGGGGTTCGTGTGCGCGTACCTGAGTCAAGTGGATACGTCCGACGGGTTGGGGTACGCGGTGGCGTTCGTGCTGGGCGCGGTCGGCGCGGTGGTCGCGTTCTACGCCTTCGGCCGCACCGTGTTCCCGACCGTGCTGGCCGACGGGCCGAGCGTGCTGCGGAAGACGAACCAATCGCTCGACACCTGGAAAGCGCTGGGCCGGGCCGCGGTGATCCTGGCGTTCCTGGGCGTGGCGGCGTGGGGCGCGCTGGGCAAGTTCCCGGCCTGGGGGCGGGCGACCCTAACCGCGGTCGGCCTCGTGAGTGCCGGCGTGTTCGTGGCCGCGACCGTCAGCACCCCGCTCGCCGTGGCCCCGAAACCGTTCCTGGTTCCGGGCGGTCTGATCCTCGGAGCAATCGGGCTGACGTTCCTCGCCGTCGGTATGGGCGCGTGTTCGGACAGCCAGTTCGTCACCCTCGTCCGCCGCGAGCTGTCCGGGTCCTTCCTCTCGCCCATCGGCTACCTCGTGCTGGCGGGGATGGCTCTGGCCGAGTGGCTGGGGTATCGCGAGTTCGTCGCCGACCTGTTCGCCATGTCGGACGGCGGGCGCGGGGCCGTGCCCGAACCGATCGTCCGCGGGTACATGGTCGCCCTGTTCCCGATCCTGGCGCTGACGCTCATGATCCCGGCGCTCACGATGCGGCTGGTGGCCGAGGAGAAACGGAGCGGCACGCTGGAAGTGATGCTGACCGCGCCCGTGAGCGAGTGGCTCGTGATCGTCAGCAAGTTCCTGGCGACGTGGTTCTTCTTCATGGTGTGCTGGGCCCCGGCCGGGCTGTACCTGCTCGCGCTGCGGATGGAGGGAGGGCAGTCGTTCGACTACCGCCCGCTGCTCGGGTTCTACGTGGCGCTGGCCGCGAACGGGGCCGCGTTCGTCGCGATGGGCCTGTTCTTCTCGGTGCTCACCAAGAACCAGATCGTCGCCGCGGTCCTCACGTTCGTGGGCATGATCGGGTTCCTGGCGTTCGCGATCTTCCGCCGCATCGACCTCGGCCTCGGGCAGGCGGTCCAGGTGTTCATGACCAAACTGTCGTACATCGCGCTGTGGGGCGAAACGCTCGGCGGTCAGTTGCCGATCCGCGACGTGATCCTGTGGGCGTCACTGGCCGTGTTCTTCCTGTTCCTGTCGATCAAGGTGCTGGAAACCCGGCGCTGGAGCTGACCCGGTCGCGCTCCCCTTCGGGGCGCGCCGAACCGAGCACCAAAC
Organism: Planctomycetia bacterium; assembly: GCA_005773755.1. Classification (GTDB taxonomy): domain Bacteria; phylum Planctomycetota; class Planctomycetia; order Gemmatales; family Gemmataceae; genus Gemmata. Next base: position 2,334 of record SXHE01000881.1, on the reverse strand, counting down.
ACCAAGAAGCCATGCAACCCACACCCGCACCCGCCGCGCCCCCGACCACCGACCCCGTCGTCGAGTTCATCCGCGCGCAGCGGATGAACCTCGGGTACGGGCTGACCGTGCTGGCCTTCGTGTTCTTGGTGGCGACCGTCGCGCTGGCGATGAAGGGGAGCCGGCTGCCCGCGTCCACGACCGCCACGACCGAGAAGGGCAAGGACAAAGAAAAGGACGACGCCCTCAGTGCGATGAAGGGCGAAGTGGCCGAGGTGATCCAGCCGAACCGCTTCGACTACGTGGTCGGCGCGTTCGGTGCGGCCCTGGGGTTACTCATCGTCGGAGTCGGCGGCGCGTACCTGCTCATCTCGCTGCCCAAACCCACCGAGGCCGAGCAACGGCGCGAGGCCCGCGTGCTGCTCCTGGCGCTGGGCGGGCTGCTGGGGATGGGTCTCATCCTGGTCGGCGTGCTGTACTTCTGGCGCTGGGAAGAGAGCCTCGTCAAGTGGCTCGACAAGAGCGAGACGAAGGAGGCCAAGTACGTCCTGTACCCGCTGCTGATGATCGTGGCCGGCGGCGGGCTGATGTTCCTGGCGATCCAGCCGGCGCGTGCCGAAGAGCGGAACAACCGAACCATCCGCCAGCTCGTGTACGGGTCCAACTTCGGCCTCACGGTGCTGATCCTGTTCGTGGTGCTGGTCATCACCAACGCGGTCGTCGCGATGCGACTGCCGAACAAGTTGGACACCACCAACTCCGGGTTCTACACGCTCAACCCGCAGACCAAGCAGTTCGTCGAGACCCTGGAGCAGCCGGTTCACGCGTACGCCATCTTCCAGGACAGCACGCCGGCCGTCGAGGACACCAAACGGTTGCTGAGCGGCGCGCAGGACGTGAACCCCGGCAAGTTCCGGGTCACGTTCCTCAGCCCAGCGCTGAACCGCGCGGAGATCGCCAAGCTGCGCACCGAGTACAAGAGCGCGGACATGACCCGCGACGGGGTGCTGCTCGTGGTCGGCGACGAGAACAACGAGGACCGGCGGCGGCCCTCGTTCATCCGAGCCGACGAGTTCAGCGACCAGACCGAGGACCCACAGGGGCGGCCGGTGTTCGTGTTCAACGGCGAGCCGCGGCTGCTCCGCGAGCTGATGTTCCTGGCCGACGACAAGCAGAAGCCGAAGGTGTACTTCACCCAGTCGTCCGGCGAGCTGTCGCTGACCGGCGGGCGCACCGCCGACCGGCGGCGCACCGCGACCGCCCTCAAGCAGTACCTGGAGAAGAACAACTACGACGTTGCCCCGCTGAGCTTCGACGCGACCGGGCCGGCGAAGGTGCCCGACGACGCCTCCGTGGTCGTGGTCGCCGACCCCACTTCGCCGCTGACACCGGCGGGCGTTCAGGCCATCACCGACTTCATGACCAAACCGCGGGACGGCAACAAGAAGGGCAAGTTGATCGTGCTCGCCGGCGGGTCGAGCCGCGGGGCCGACGAGAAACCGCTGAGGACCGGCCTGGAGCCGCTGCTCGGCACGTTCGGGGTCCAGTTGTCCGACCGGTTCATGTTCGCGACGCCCAGCGAGCGGGCCCCGCAGAGCGACCCCGACGAGGGAACGCGCACGTTCACCGTGGTCGTGAACCCGGAAGCCATTCAGGAGCGCAACCCGGTGGCGATCAGCTTCGCCCGCGCCCAGTTCCCGATGCTCGACTGCCGCGAGCTGCTCCCGCCGCCCGCGCCCGCGACCGGGTTCCGCACCGTGTCGCTGCTCGCCAGCCAGCCCGGCGCGCCGACGTGGTCGGAGCCGCTCTACACCGCGGCCCCGGCCAAGGCGTGGAACGACCTCAACAAGCAGGTCGAAGCGATCATGGCCGGGCCGGGCGCGCGCGAGGACAAGGTGAAGCGCGCCCGCGAGTTGGTCGCGCCCAAGCAGATCAACACCGACCCCCGCGATTTGGCGATGTTCGTGTCCGAGGTGCCGACCGCCCGCGACGTGACCCCGCCCGCCCGCGTCGTCGTGTTCGGGTGCTCGGAGTTCGTCAGCGACTCCGCCGCCGGTCGGGTCGGCCGCGGCCAGACCACGACCATCGGGCTGGACCTGATGACCTCGACCATGCGGTGGCTCCGCGACCGGCCCACCGTCACCGGTGTGCAGGAGAAGCCGTACACGACGTACACCCTCAAGCCGGGGTACGACAACACGCGCCTCACCATCGTGCCCGTGGCACTGGCGCTGCTCGCGGTTCTCGGCCTCGGGGCCGGCGTCTGGGCGATCCGCCGCAAGTGAGCGGGCGAGCGGGGGGCGTAAGCCCCCCGAGTCTGGACATCCACCCTGTCAGGTATGCGTTGACTCGGGG
>SXHE01000880.1 GCA_005773755.1 Planctomycetia bacterium | reverse complement strand
GTCGGTCCCGCCATCGTTGTACCGGGCGACCCACACCCGCACCCGGCGCTCGGACAGGAGCACCCGCGCGCCCACGTCGGCGACGGTGTGGCCGAGCAGGGCCAACCGGACGGCGCTCAACCGGCGGGCCACCTGCGCCCACGGCTGGACGCGAATGAGTTCGGCGAGCTGGTCGGCGGTGTGGTGCGCTTCGACGTGCATGGCGGTCTCCTACCGGGATGCCGCCAGCTTATGACCACCGTACTACAGGTCGATAATTCCTGGGAACCGTATTATGCGCCCTGTTACGGTTTCAACACGGGCAACGACGGACCGCCCGGCGCGGCACCCGGCTGCGCGGCCTGTTCGCGGAACTTGGTCATGTCGTGGCGGCGGATCACCACGCCGTTGCCGTTCGGCCCCGGCCCCATGGTGTACACCCCGAACTGGCCCGTGCTCGTCTCGGCGAGGTACAGCGCCGACTGACCCTGCGTGACGTAGCCGGTCGTCATCAGGAAGTGAACGTCCTGTTGCGCCTTCAGCCCGAACTCGGTCGTCAAATCAACTTCGGCCCAGCCGACGATCTTCCCTTGTGTGCGGTCGATTACGGTGCCGAGCAACTTCCCGGCTTTGTAGTCGAGCAACCACACGCCGTCGGTCTGCACGCGCGGGTTCACCGACACTGCGCCGGTAGTCATGACGTAATCTTGGTAGCGGTCGTTGCCCGCGGCGAACACCGGGCGCGGCTGGCCCTGGTAGATCGCGGTGGCGACGATGCCGACAACCAGCCCCATCGAGAGGACGCCCAGGGAACCCGTCGCGCGCATGATCGTTCTCCGCAGAGTTCGCGGTGTGTGTGGCGCGGGTCATAGCAGGCCGGCCGGCCGTGTCTAGGCGAAGTGCGCGGGCGAAAAAATCCGCGGACCCGCTTGCCCCGTGTGGGGTTGAAGGGGTATAGTTGTTAATGGCTCGCGCGCCACACGCCGGCGGGGTTACCTTCAACCTCCTCCACAACCCAGTTCGCTTCCGCTACATCCACAGAGGAGGAACGGTCATGTTCGGTCTCGGCGGTCAAGAAATCCTGCTGCTTCTCGTCCTCGGTGTTCTGCTGTTCGGGCGCAAACTCCCCGACATCGGCCGTTCACTCGGCAAAACCATGGTCGAGTTCAAGAAGGGGATGAAGGGGATCGAAGACGAAGTGAATGAGCCGACCTCACCGCGTGCGGCCATCGAGCCGGAACCGGTCAAGGCCCCGACGCGCGTCACCCCGTCGAGCGCGCCGAAGTTCGACGACGCCCCGGCCCCGTCGAACGCCCCGCCGAAGGTTTAATCGCGAACCTTGACGGCCCGCCCCCCGTCGCTTATCACAACAACGCGCCCGCCGGCACACGCGGCGGGCGAACGGGCGATTAACTCAGTGGTAGAGTGCGTTCTTCACACGGACGAAGTCACAGGTTCAAATCCTGTATCGCCCACTGACTTACGGCAAACGGTGCACGCTTCAGTGCACGCTTCGCCGGGGTAAGTGAAAAGAAAAACCCGGCCACCCGTTGTAGCGGATGGCCGGGCACACGTCGCAGCAAGCCCTTCGGCTCACCACCACGCTGGTCCGGTGATCCCCGAGTTGGAGGGCACAATCATGGCTCAGTCTCCACGTCCGTGGTTCCGCACACAGACCGGCTGGTGGATGGCCCAGGTCGCCGGCAAGCAAGAGAAGCTCGCCCGCGGCAAAGACAACAAGAAGGCCGCCGATCAGAAGCTCCGAGACATCCTCACCCTCCGCGCCACCAACCCCGAGCCCGAGAGCGGGCGGTTGACGGTCGCGGCTGTCATGGATCTCTACATCGAGTTCGCCAAGTCCCGTCTCGCCGCCACTACGCTCGACGAGCGCAAGCGGTACTTCCAGTCGTTCGCCGAGGCCCACGGGTTCCGGGTCGTGAACGACCGGGAGTGCCTCCCGTACCACCTGACCGCGTGGGTCGACTCCCGCACCGAGTGGGAGAGCGACTGGACGAAGAACCACGCGATCTCGATCGTCCACCGCCCGTTCAACTGGGCGGCCAAGCAGCGACTCATCCCCGCGAACCCGTTCCGTGGGGTCGCGCACCGGCCTGGCTCCCCACGCCGCCCGATGACCGACGACGAGTTCGAGCGGCTCTGCCTCGCCGCTCACGGGCGGAAGGTCAAAACCGGCCCACATCCCGGTGAACGGTTCGTCGAGTTCCTCCGCTTCCTCCGGCTGACCGGTGCCCGCCCCTGTGAGGCTCGAACGCTGCGGTGGACCGACATCAACCTCGACGCCGGGGTGGTCGTGCTCACCAAGCACAAGACGTCTCGAACCCAGCGGGTGCCGAAGCCGCGGGTGATCTCGCTCGACGAGGAGATCGTCAAACTGCTGATCGCGATTCGTGCGCGGAACGAGACGGGCGAACTCGTCTTCTACAACCACCGCGGCACCGCGTGGAACCGGTCGAGCCTGTCGCTCCGGTTGCAGCGGGGCCGGAAGAAGGCCGAGATCCCGGCGGACGCCAAGCTCTACGGCCTGCGGCACGCGTTCGGCACGCGGGCGATCATCAACGGCGTGGACATCAAGACCCTTGCGGAGTTGATGGGGCACACGACGACGCGGGTGACCGAGCACTACGTCCACATCGCGGGGAACGTAGCTCACCTGCAGACCGCCCTGCAGAAGGTGAACGGTCGCGTCACGCCTTCCCCTGCTTCTTCCACGCCGCGAGAAGCCGATCCGGGTCCAGATTCGCGAACGTCTTGAGCCCTTTCGGGCTCCCCGTGTCGGTCGTCCGGGGGGCCGTTTCTGTGCTGTCCACGGTCGCCTGGGCGAGGTACTCGTCGATCGCGTCGGGCGGGATCACAATCTTCCCCTTCCCGACGCCAACGCGTCGGTGCCGGAGTTTCCTCGCCGCGCAGAGCGCGTACACACTCGCGGCGCTGAGGCCCAGACGCGGGGCCGCCTCTTTCACCGTCAGTGGTCCATCGCTCATCGGACCGCCTCCGACGAGGCGGACACGCTCGTGGCGCCAGGTGCTTCTGGGGCGCGCCGACGACCTTGCGACCGCGGGTCGGTTATGCGCGGATGCTCACTGACGCAGAGGGGCGCGACCCACGCGATTTCCCGGTTGAGGCCCGGCACGCCGATGCGCGGCGAGTATCGAGCAGTCGCCGTCGCTGAACTCGGACGGACGTCCCGTTGTCGAGGCGGGGACGGACTGAAGGGAATGAAGTCGTTGTGTGGGGTGCCCGTTCCCGAAATCCGGTACGGCATGGCTTCACCTTTAACTCAAAACAGTGTGCGCATAACCGTCAGCTGGGAACACTCCCAACTCGAGCTGCGATTGAAAGACCCGCAGCGGGTTACGACCGACCATTTCGAGCTAAAGCTCAGCCAGTCCGCGCGTCGAGAACCAAGAGACGTGCGAAGAGGTCCCGGAACTTCCCCGAGAGATGGAATCATATCCGCGCCGTGTGTGATTTGGCAAGTGACGGGTGTCGGAGAAACCGGGCTCTCGCGTCTACGCGCGGGCGATTTGACGGTGGCGATGTCGGGAACTTATCGTCTGGGCCAGCGCAGCGGGTTGACCATCACATGACGGGGACAATGAACCTGCCGCAACAATGAGACTGCCTCCCACTTCGGTCATCTCGTCGTCGGCCGCGCCGTACAGCGGCCCGCCAGTTTTGCCCTTGCGCACGGTGGGCAGGCAGAGCTTGGGCGGGCGTTGAGATATTTGACTCG
>SXHE01000879.1 GCA_005773755.1 Planctomycetia bacterium | reverse complement strand
GGGAGGTGACCCAGGTCCGAGATGCGCGGCACCGCGGGCGACTCGCCGAGTTTCACGCCGCGGTGCCTGGCGCTGGAACTCATGGTTCGGTAGTTCGCGATGCTGAACCGCGCGCTCACCCCGCTCGCGTGATCGACGTACTTGCTCTTCCGCGCGCTCACGCTGATCTGCTCGATGATCTCTTTCATGAAGTACGGCACGAACACGCCCGAGGCGTCGGCCCCGGCTTCCTGCTCCATGATCTCGATGCCCAGCGCCCGCTCGCGCGGGTAGTGCGTCTGAATCAAGGAGCCGATGCGGTCCTTGAGTTGCGGGATCACCTTGCCGCTGCGGTTGAACGTGGCCGGATTCGCGCTAAACAGGATCAGCACGTCGAGGTCGAACTGAATGGGATAGCCGCGAATCTGCACGTCGCGCTCTTCGAGGATGTTGAACAGCCCGACCTGAATGAGTTCGTCCAGTTCGGGGATCTCGTTCATCGCGAAGATGCCGCGGTGCATGCGCGGGATCAGGCCGAAGTGGAGCGCGTCCTCGGCGCTCATGCTGGTGCCGGCCGCGAGCTTGGCCGGGTCGATCTCGCCGATCACGTCCGCGAACTTGGTGCCCGGCGCGAGGCGCTCGGCGTAGCGGTCCTTGCGGTGCCACCACGCGACGCGCACCTGGTCTGTTGGCGTGTTCGCGACGTACTCCTTCGCGGTCCGCGTGATAGGCGCGAGCGGGTCTTCGTGGATCGGGCAGCCCGGCAGGTCGAGGTACGGCACGTACTCGTCGAGGAACTGCACCAACGACCGCATGAGCCGCGACTTCGCCTGTCCCTTCTCGCCGAGGAACAGCATGTCGTGGGCCGCGAGCACCGCGATGCTGATTTCCGGGATCACGGTGTCGTCGTAGCCGACAATACCGGGGAACAGCGGTTCGCCGCTCGTGAGCGCCTTCAGGTAGTTGTCGCACAGTTCGTGCTTGACGGACTTCGACTGCCAGCCGCTGTCTCGGAGCTGCGTGAGTGTGGTCGGCCGCGATGCGGTCATGGTGTTCCCTTGCGCCGGAAGAGGTATGCGGCATTTTAGGCGCGCGAGTAACGCGGAACCAACTCAGCGGTATTCCGGAAGGAGGAATGTAGCGCGGGCTGGGCAGGGTGATCACATGAACGAACCACTGGTCATGCAAACTGCGGGCTTGTCGTCTCTTCCTGCGGAGATGTTTGCGCGTGTGTGGCGCACGGCGCTCGATCAACCGGGCTTCGCGCTCTTGTGGTTCGCTCTCGAAGTCGATTCGCGCGCGTTGCGCCGGGCGAGGCGTTCGAGGGCACGGTTTGGGTGTCGGACGCGGTGCCGGGCCGCGTGGTGAAACACATGCGCACCAAGGGTGGCGAGGTGCCCGTCAACTCGATGCTCGAACTGAGCGCGATCAAGAAGCCGTAACGCGACTACGAAGCGCGCGAGCCGCGGGGCGAGCGCCCCGCGGCATCTTGGCGCGCCTCACTCGGCCACTTCGGGCATCGAGGACCGGAGCGTGAGGTTCTCCTGAACCGCGGAAACGCACAGGCACGTCTGCGGGTCGCTCCGCACGACAGCAACTACTTCCGCCTCGGTCATGGTCGCGGTGTCCAAGACGGGCCGCTCGCAGTTCGAACACGTCCGGTGCGCGGTCTCGGTTTCCCCCAACTCGTGCCAGCGCTTTTTCAGCGGGCAGTGGAGCTCTTTGATCAGTTCCCCCGCGTCGGTGAACAGAGCCAACGAGTACGGATCGAAGGTCATTGCAGTTCCTCGTTCGAGGGTCAACCGATCCAGCGCCGAGCGTCGCGCTGGGGGTCGAACAGGATCTCGAAGCCCGTGCCGGTCCACCGGGCCGGGCCCGACTCGAGCCGATACGTGTGCCCCTGATTGCCCCACACTCCGACGATGTCTTCGATCAAATCTTCGAGCCAGACTTCCTCGCCGGTCTGGAGGTCTGCCGGCAACAAGTACGCGGCGTAGGGGGTGGCGAAGTTGTACGGGTAGAAGCGCACGGTCACGACGTGCGTGCCGGGCGGGCAGTGGCGGTGGTCGCCGGTCGTTTCGATCTCGCCGGTCACGGGATCTTGGTAGACACCCACCCAACTGCTGATTTCCTTGTTGCGCGTCACGGCCAGTACCAGCGGTTTCAGGCCGCTGCGGGCCGCCGCGTTGATATCGTCTTCGGTCCGCGCCGTCTTGATGACGCGCCGGGCACCGGGCGAGCGCTTCGGGTCCGGGAGCAGGTGAAGCGGGAACGCGCTGTGAACGACCATCGGGCACCAGTCGTGCGGGAGCGTGTACGCGAGCTTGCGCAGCTCTTCGACCGTGGCCCTCGCTGCCTCGCTGTTTGGTGTCGCTTTCAGCAACTCGGCTTCGGTGCGCAGGAACTTGGCCTTCTGCGCCCGCGGTTCGTCGCCCTGTTCTTCGAGCCAGTCGGCGTAGACCAGTTTGGCGAGGCCGTCGTCGCGGTTCGCAACGACGTTGGCGAGCAGCGCGTTTTCCGTGGAAAAGGGCATGGCGAACTCATGGGGCCGAAACGGGCGCGCCACAGGGGGCAACCGCGCGACGGCGGGTTTGAGAATCAGCACACACGAACTTTACACACACACGAAGCGGCGCACAAGCACTCACAAATGCCCGCGGCCCGCGCTCGGTGGCGCGGGCCGCAGCGTGTTCGTCGCTCTGCGTGCGTCAAATCTTCAGCACGCCGGTGCTGTCGCCGAAGCTCTTGGCCGGCGCGCCCATGCGGTCGAACAGTGCGAGGAACAGGTTTGTCAGCGGAATCTCGGGGCGGCGACCGAAGGTGACGTGCCGGCCGCTCTCGATACTGCCGCCGCCCTTGCCGACCAGCAGGATCGGGAGGTCGTCGTGGTTGTGCCGGTTCCCGTCGCCGTTGCCGCTGCCGTACATCAGCATCACGTTGTCCAGCAGCGTGCTGCCGTTCGGCTCCTTCACAGTTTTCATCTTGCCGACCAGGTACGCGAACTGCTCCATGTGGAACTTGTTGATCTTGGCGATCTTCTCGAGCTTCTTCGCGTCGTTGCCGTGGTGCGACAGGTCGTGGTGCCCTTCGGGAACCTCAATCATCTTGTAGCCGCGGTTGCTGCCCTCGTTCGCGAACGGGAGCGTGACCACGCGCGTCAGGTCGGTCTGGAACGCGATCACCATCAGGTCGCACATCATGCGAATGTGCTCCTGTGGGCGCTCGCGCCAGTACTGGTCGGTGCCGGCTTCCGGGGCCTTCATGTCGGGCTTCGGTGGCGTCGCCTTGCTAGCGGCCTTTGCCTTCTCGATCTGCTGTTCGACCTCGCGCACGCTGCTCAGGTACTCGTCCAGCTTCTTCTGGTCGCCGCTGCCCAGGGTCGTGCCCAGGCTCTTGGCGTCTTCCATCACGAAGTCGAGGACGCTCGTGTTGAACAGCTCGCGCTTCGCGCGGGCCTGAGCGAGTTCCTTCGGGTCGGTGCCGCTGAACAGTCGGTCGAACACGGCCTTCGGGTTCACTTCCTTCGAGTTCGGGGTGGACTCACCGCGCCACGAGAGGTTGTGTGAGTACGCGCACGAGTAGCCGCTGTCGCAATTGCCGGTGCTGCCGCCGCGCTCGACGCCGAGTTCGAGCGAGGGGAACCGCGTCTTCTCACCGACGACGGTGGCGACGTGCTGGTCGGCGGAGACGCCGACCTTGATGTCAGCGCCGTGGGTCTTGCGGGCCTGACGGCCGGTGAGGAACGACGACATGGCGCGGGCGTGGTCGCCGGGGCCGTCGCCGTTGGCGCGGGCCTTGTCGCACGCCAGCCCGGACAGCACGTTGACGTGGTCCTTGAACGGGTTGAGCGGAGCCAGCGTACCAGTCAGTTCCTTGAGCGTGCCGGTCGCCTTCGGCGTCCATTCGGGCATGTTCACGCCGTTAGGGACGTACACGAACGCGAGCCGCCGCGGGGCACCGCCGACCGCGGCCGTGGTGCCCGCGGGGGCGGCGCTGGCGAGCGATTCGAGGAAGGGTAGGGCGACCGCGGTGCCCAAACCCTTGAGGGCCGTCCGGCGGGTGATCGACTTCTTCATGGGCAGCTCCAGTGTAGTCCGCCACTCCGTGGCGGGGCTGTTCGGTGTGTCGGTGAACGGTAGGCAGCGCGAACGAAGACCGCCGCGGAGCGGCGGACTACTCTGACCTCTTCCCTTTTCGTTTCTGGAACGGGTCGGACTTCACCACAGCGAGCACCCAGGCCGAAAACTTGTCGCCGTCGGCCTTTGACGCCTTCACGATGTCATCCAGCGCGCACTTATCGTAATACTCTAACCCGCGTCCCAGCCCGAAGGTAAGCAATTTCTCCGCGAAACACGAGCGGAACTGGTCGGCCTTGCCGAGTAGAACCTTCCGCAGCTCGGCCGGGCCGCTGAACTTCAGCCCGCCGGGCAGTTCACCGCTGGGGTCGATGTCCTTCTTGTTGTCCTGCGTGCGCCAAGCGCCGATGCCGTCGAAGTTCTCCAGGCCGAAGCCGAGCGGGTCGAGTTTGTTGTGGCAGATGGCGCACTTCGGGTCGGCGCGGTGTTGCTCCATCTGTTGGCGCAGCGTGCCCTTCAGTTGGCCGGTGGGCGGCAGTTCGGGCACGTCCGGGGCCGGCGGTGGGGGCGGCGTGCCGAGCACGTTTTCCAGGATCCACTTCCCGCGCTTCACCGGGCTGGTGCGGGTCGGGTTCGAGGTCACGGTGAGCGTGCTCGCCATCGTGACCACGCCGCCGCGCCGCGCGTCCGGCAACTTCACCTTGCGGAACTCCGAACCCACTACACCTTGAATGCCGTAGTGCTTCGCCAACCTTTCATTCACGAAGGTGTAATCGGCGTCGAGGAAGTCCGTGACTGGGCGGTCGTTCTGCACGACGAACTCGAAGAACAGTTCCGCTTCGCGGACCATCGCGGCCTTGAGCGGTTCGTCGAAACTGGGGAAGAAGCCCTTGTCCGGGGCGAGCGCCTTGAGCTTGCGCAGTTCGAGCCACTGCCCGGCGAAGTTCTCCGCTAGCGCCGTCGCCTTCGGACTTTTCAGCATCCGGCGCACTTGCGCTTCAAGCACGCCGGGCTTGCGCAGGTCGCCCTTTTCCACCACGGAGAAGAGTTCGTCGTCCGGCATCGTTGACCAGAGGAAATAGCTGAGGCGTGTGGCGAGTTCGTGGTCGCTGATGGTCCGCACGTCCGCGGGGTTCTTCGGGTCTTCCTCGATGCGGTAGAGGAAGTGCGGCGACACCAGGACCGCCTTCATCGGTAGCTTGAGCGCGTTGTGGAACGCTTCGCCTTCCTTGGTGGCGAGGTCGAACAACTTCATCAATCGGGCGATTTCCTCCGGCTTCACCGGGCGGCGGTAGGCGCGGCGGGCGAACGTCGTAAGCACCTTTTCGGCCGCGGCGCGGGCCGTGACTCCGGGGCCGGGGCGCGCGACCAACAGCAGTTTCACCGAAGCGGAGTCCGGCGGCGGCGCCGCGTCGAACGGGCCGTCGATCTCGATGGTCTCGATGCCGAGTTCGCGGAACTTCTTGTTTTCCTTGTCCTCGAAGGCGTTCGTGAACGCCACCGCGACGCGCCGCTCGCCGGCCTTGAGCTTCACGATGGCGTCGTAGTTCTTCGCCTTGCCCGGTTCGGTTTCGATCTTGAACGACTGCACGTCCTCGCCGCCGACCCGGACGGTCGCCTTCGGGAACTCGCCGCCGACGTTCGTGCCGTGCGCGCGGAACCGGACGATGTAGTCGCCCTCCGCGGGGAAGTTGAACTTTTCGAGGAACGCGGAGCCTTCGGACTTGAAGACGATTTTTACGCCGGGGTCTTTGGACTTGGCGTCGCGCGGGATGACGAGGATGTTCTGCGGGCGGAACGTCTGCTTCGAGCTTTTGATCGGTTCGGGGACGTTGACCGCGGTGGCGAGAATCTTGTCGGCCGCGGCGAGGTACTTTTCGAGCAGCACCGGCTGGAACGAGAGCACGTCGCCGATGTTATCGAACCCGTAGCCGACGTCGTCGGCCGGGAACTCTTCGGCCGGCTTGAAGTCAACGCCGCACAGGTCGCGGATGGTGTTGTTGTACTCGGCGCGGTTGAGCCGCCGGATGGTGACGCGGCCCGGGTCACGCGGCCCGGTGCAATCGACCTTTGCAAGCGAGTTCTCGATCCAGGTCAGGAAGAACTCCTTCTCCTCTTTCGTGGGCTGCGGCTTGTTCTTGGGCGGCATCTCGCCGCCGGCGATGACGTGCTGCATCGCCAGCCAGTTCTTGCGCTCCTTGCGGGCTTGTGCCTCGCTGGTGTAACCCTCGAACGTCAGGCCGCCTTTGGCTTTCTCCCCGCTGTGGCAGTCGATGCAGTACTTCTTGATGAACGGCAGTACTTTCGCCTGGAACGTGGGGTCTTCGCCGGCCGGCTTCGGTTCCGGCTTGGGCTGGGCCGGCGTGCCGGGCTGCTTGGGCGGCTGCGGGGTGTCCGCCGGCGTGGGCAGTTCGGGGTTCGCGTGCGTGCCGGCGACGACGGGCTTGGGCCGGGCGTTGACCGCGACGATCCACCCCACCGCGCCGCTGACAAGAACGGCCGCGACGAGGAGTGCGAGAGCGGAACGCGACGACATCGAGAACTCCGGTGGGTGCGGAGGCGCGTGGAGCGGGGAGGTCGGGAGGGAGTACCGCCGCGGGCACGGTGCTGTTTCCAAATGTAGCGGGAGATTGCGGAAAACTCAAACCGAATGCGATGTAATGGGCTACGCCGCCCGTTTTCCCCCGTTTCACACAATCCGCTCTTTCGCTGGCGCGCACCGGCGGGTATCGATCGGTGGTCGTGCCACAATGCGGCTGTGATACGCTACCCGTACCAGACGCTCGGAGTCGCTACGGAGTTGTCCACTACTGACTCGCTGGAAGCCGTGATTGTTTGATAACGGGAGTGGGGAACGGCAGCTCGGTTCGCTCCCATGACGATCTCAACAAGTTCGGGTCGAACCTCAACTGGACCAGGTATTCGAAGGCCCACTCGTTCCACTCGCGCAGGTCGGCGAGTGCTTCCTTGTTCATCAGGTTGCCGGGGGTTGAAGAACAGCACCACACGGTCCGGGTCTTCGGTGTCGCGGTACTCGGTGACATCGAACCCGTTCTTCGGGCCGATCTCCTTCAGTACCTCCTCGGCGGTGAACAACGAGCCGTGCGGGAACCCGGCGCAGTAGGTGACGAGCAGCAACCGCTTGTTCTTGCCCTTTTCGGGGCTTCGGCAGCCACGCGCGGCGACTCGCACTGCGCGACCAGCGCTGCAAGGAGGATCGCAAACTTCCGCAGTGAGGGACGGGCCCCGCGGGTGGCAAAGGGAGGCGGCCCGACGTGCCAATTGTAAGCGCGAACGCGGTGAAGTGCCAGCGTGCTACCGAGCGCGGCCATTCGTGGCGCTCAACTGATGAACCAGTTAAGCGTCACGAGGAACGCGATAATCGACGCCGCAAAACTGAACACAGCGGCAAGGGCCAATGGCGGGTTCGGCAGGTTCGAGTCAACCGTAATGGCAAGAACGTGCGCTGCGAAGCCGAACAGCGCGGGAATCAGCAATACAGCCAAGTAAAGGATTGGGCCGATCGGATCCTTTCCGATCGAGTCAAACATCATCGTGAGAAAAGCCACTGGAAGCGCGGCAGCCACTGCCACTGCGAATACGATATGCAGGTTGCGCGGCTCCGACTGCGTGGGCACGTTGCTCACGTCACGTCCTCTTCACCACCACCAGCGTCCGATCATCCGCCGCGGCGGTGCCGGCGGTGAACAGGCCGTGCGAGGCGAGGATCGCGCGCATCAGCGCGCCGGCGGTGGGCAGGCAGGTCGCCAGTTCCTCGTCGATGTGCGCGGTGCCGAACACGTCTCCCTCGGTGTTTACGGCTTCGATCACGCCGTCCGTGAAGAACACGACCTGATCGCCGGGCAACAGCGGGACGGTTTGTTCGAGGTACACCTCGTCCTGCTTGATGCCGAGCGGGAGCTTCTGCGCCCGGTTCAGCACCATCTTGAACCCGTCCGCGGCGCGGAGCAGGCGCGGGGGGTTGTGGCCGGCGCTGGCGTAGCTGAGGGTGCCGTTGGTCGGGTCGAACACCGCGTAGAACGCGGTCATGAAGCTGCCCGTCGGCCGGGTGTAGCGGCGCGTCAGGTGGGCGTTCATGTACGTCAGGAACTCGCCGGGGCGCTGGGGCGGTTCGGGGCGGGTGTGGGCGATGCTGTGGGCCACCGCCATCAGCACCGCGGCCGGCGCGCCGTGCCCGCTGGCGTCGGCGATCAGCACGCCGAGCCGGTCGTTGGGCAGCGGGAAGAAGTCGTAGTAGTCGCCGCCCGCGCGCTTCGCGGTCTGGTAATGCACCGCGACATCGAGGCCGGGCACGCGCGGCTTTTCCGCGGGGAGTAGGGAGCGCTGAATCTCGGCGATGGAGCGCAGTTCGTAGTCGAGGCCGTCGAACGCTTCTTTCACCGCACTGGACAGCATCGCGGTTTGGGTCGCACGGGCAAACAGGTTGCTGAGCAGCATCAGGTCGGCGATGCGCTCGCGCGGGAACGTCTCCGTGTCTTCGCGCGTCAGCACGACCATCGTCTGCGCGATGCCATTGTCGAACTGCGGGATCGCCAGCAGCGAGCGCTGGCCGGCGAGGTACTCGGCAGCCGGGTCGTCTGGGTCGAGCGCGAGGCCGTCGATGACGCTTGGCTGGTCGCTGTACAGCAGCTCCGCGAGCAGCCCGCCGCTGTGGACCGGGAGCCGGTGCGACTCCTTCCCCGGGTTGACCGGGTTTTCCCACTGGCTGAACCGGGCGACGCGGTACTCCGGGGGCCGGACCCCGCGGCGCGAGACGGTCAGGTGCCGGCTGACGGGGAACAGTTGCGCCATCCGCCGCGCGAACACCGCGTACATCTCTTGCGGGTCGGTCGCGCGGCTCAGCTCGCGCATGACCTCGACGCTGACGGCCAGGCGAGCGCGCCAGTTGCGCGGTTCGGTGTCGAAGAAATCGGGTGCCACGGTCATTGGCCGCCTCCGCGGCTGCGATGCGAGCGACGTTCCATGTGAAGTGGGCGCGGGCGATCCGACCAGAGAGGACGGACATCAGTAGACCCGCGGCGGGGCGCGAACGCAAGCGGTTCGGTCGGCTTTACACAGATTTCATCTTCGGCCCTGTGAAGCTGTACCGCGCGTGCCGGGTGCGGTTCAAAGTAACTACTGATCTGCCGCTTGTGGGTGGGGTGTTGTCCTCGTGGCACCGGCTTTCCAGTCGGTGCCGCCCGACAGCACCGGCTTTCCAGCCGGTGCCACGAAAGCGCCACTTATTATTCGCTGAAGTCCGGCAGGCGGTCGGTGATCGGTCGGCCGTCCCACACCCGCACCGCGTCCAGTTCCGTCACCAGCAACCGCCCGGCGCGGTCGAAGGTGATCCCCGTGCCGGGGTGCCGGTACGTGACCGGAAGCCGCACGACCGGTTCGCCGGTCGCCGTGTCCCAGACCCGCAGCGTGGCGTCGTCGCCCGCGGAGACCAGGCGCTTCCCGTCGTGCGTAAACGCCAGTCGGGTGACACTGGATTTGTGCCCGTTTATGATGTGGACGCGCCGCCCGGTCGCCGCGTCCCACACGTAGATGCTGCCGGGCGCGGTCTGAATGTTGGGGCCGCTGGTCGTCCCGGTCGCGATCCACCGGCCGTCGTTGCTGAACGCCATCGGGACGATGTCCGCGCTGTGGCCCCGCAGGTCGTACAGCTTGCGGTCGCTAGGCAGCTCGTACACGGTCGCGTTGAGGCGCGTGGCAACGGCCAAGCGGGTCGCGTCGGCGTTGAACACCGAGATCGGGCTTTGGTCCGCGGGGTAAGCGAGTTCGCACGCCACCTTGCGCGCGTCGATGTCGTAAACCTGAATGTGGTCGTCGCGCAAGCGGCGCGTGACGAACCGGCCGTCGGGCGACAGGCCCGCTCCGTAGCCGTCGAGAGCCTGGCGCGAAATCGGCTCCGGCTGACCGACGGCTCGGACGACGACCTCGAACCGCGGGGCCTTCGTTTCCAGCACCGCCTTCTTGAACTCGGGGGCGACCGTGACCAACTGGCGTCCCGGCCGGTACGCGATCCCGGTGACGTTCCACTCGCCCGGAGTGGCGCTGTTGAACACTTTCTCCCCGGTGCCCAGGTCCCAGACGCTGACCGCGGCAGCGGGTCCTGTGCCGCCCGCGGTCGCGAGCAGGTTCCCGTCGGGGTCGATTGCGGCCCGGTGGAAGTTCAGGTTGAAGGTCAGCGAGTCGCGACTCCGGTAGCGGTGCCAGACGCGGACGGTCGCGTCCTCGCCGCACGAAATGACGTGGACCCCGTCCGGGTGGACGACGGCCCCGTTCGCGGCCCGCGTGTGGCCCGCGAGCGGGTACGCGGTGCCGGTCTTGAGGTCCCAGTAATACACCTTCCCCCGGTTGCTGCTCATGACCAGCGACGAGCTGTCGGCCCCGAAGCTCACGCTGTCGATGCCGGGCGGCGCGGGCAGCCGGCGCGCGGGCTTGCCGTCCTTGGTGTTCGAGTTCCAGATCAGCACTTCCGATGCGAAATCCGAGGTTCTGATTTCGCCGTTGTTTTGCCGGCCGACCGCGGCGATCAGCTTCCGGTCGTTGCTCCACGCGACCGTCGGGCCGAACGATTCCGGGGCCGCGGCGGACTGCTTGATGGCGAGCACCGGTTCGGTTTTCGCCGGCTCCCAGACCTTGACCCACCCGTCCAGCCGCTGGTCAATCGCGGTGGTCACGAACCGCGTCCCGCCCGGCTCGAACGCCACGCCGAAGGCCCCCGGGCTGGCGTTTACTGTCACATGCCACTTGCCGATGAACTGGTTGTCGGCGAAGCTCCCGAGCCGCACCGCGCCGGCGGTGTCGGTGACCAGCAGCAGCGCCCCGTCGTGGTTCAGGGCGACCGTGATCGGCTTCGCGGGGGCGATGGTGATCGTCTTCAGTTGCTTGCCCGCTTTCGGGTCCCAGATGACCACGGTGCGGTCCTCCGACGCCGACGCGAGACGCGTCCCGTCGCCGCTGTAGGACAGCGAGCGGATCGAATGGCGGTGGGCGTACAGCCCGTGGACCACGCGCCCGGTTTCAAACTCGCGGATCAGAACCCCGGTGCTGGCCCCGACCGCGGCCGAACCGGACGCGACGTGTTTGCCGTCCGGACTGACCGCGACGCACCGCACCGGCGCGTAGG
>SXHE01000878.1 GCA_005773755.1 Planctomycetia bacterium | reverse complement strand
CGCTGCGGCGACGTGATGCGCCGCTCGGCCTTGTACAGCCCCTTCGCCCTGAGGCCGTCGAGTTCGGTGCGGAGGAACGCGTTGATGTCGTCGGCCGGCATGGGAGTGCTCCGAATGTGGGAAGAGATAGTTTATGCGGCGAGCGTAGCTTATACTTGCATCACCGCCGGTTCTCCCGCCTTCGGTGACGCGCCATGCCTCGCACGCTCCTCGCACTCTTCACCTTGTGGTCGTTCGGTGCGCTCGCCTCGGCGCAGGAGTCGCTGCACGTCCGTATTGATGCGGTGATCGACGCGAAGGCGAAGGCCGATGGCGTGCCGGTCAGCGCGGTCGCGGACGACGCGGAGTTCGCCCGCCGCGTGTACCTCGACTTCGCCGGCCGCATCCCCACTTCCGATGAGGCGAAAGCGTTCCTCGCGAACGCGAGCACCGACAAGCGCGCGAAGCTGATCGACAAGCTGCTCGCCGGGCCGGAATACGCAGGTCGCATGGCCGACCTGTTCCACGTCATGCTGATGGAGCGGCTCGGCGAGAACGCGGAGTGGACGAAGTTCCTGAAGGAGTCGTTTGCGAAGAACGCGAAGTGGGACGCGATGGTTCGCGCGATGCTTCGCGCCGACCCGAAGGACACGGCGCAGCCGGGCGCGGCGTTCTGGCTCGCGAAGCGGCTGGACAACTACGGCCAGAACCCCGTCGATTACTCCGGCCTCACGCGCGACGTCGGCCGGCTGTTCCTCGGCAAGAACTTCCAGTGCTGCGAGTGCCACGACCACCTCACCGTGGACGACTACAAGCAGCAGCACTTCCAGGGGCTGCACACGTTTTTCAAGAACACCTACCTCGCCAGCAACACGAAATGGATCGTGGGCGAGAAGCCGATGTTGGAGAAGACCGGGTTCGCGTCCGTGTTCACGAAGGTGCAGATGGCGACCGCGCCCGCGCTGCCGGGGCTGATGATGCTCGACATTCCCGCGCTCGCGAAGGGGATGGAGTTTAGCGAACCGCCGGACCGCAAGACCGGTGCGCCCGGCGTCCTCAAGTTCAGCCCGCTGAAAGAAATCTCGGAGCGGCTGCCGACCAAGACGAACGCCGACTTCACCCGCAACAGCGCGAACCGCATCTGGTTCCTTCTCACCGGCCGCGGGGTCGTACACCACCTCGACCTGCACCACAGCGGCAACCCGGCGTCGCACCCGGAACTGCTCGACCTGCTCGCGAAGGAGTTCGCCGGTCACGACTTCGACATCAAGTTCCTGCTGCGCGAGATCGCGCTGAGCAAGACCTACCAGCGTTCCAGTACGCTGCCGGCCGGGGCGAAGGAAGCGGCGCACCCCAAGTACTTCGCCACCGCGCTGGAACGTCGGCTGACTGCCGAACAACTGCTGCAAAGCGTGATCGTAGCCACCGGCAGCGACGCGAAGGCCGCGGACACCCTTCGCGCCAAGTACGTGAAGGCGTTCGCCAACCAGCCGCGCGAGCCGGAAGAGGAAGTGACGCCGTCGCTGAAAGCGGCGCTGTTCGTGTTGCACGATGAGGCGGTTCTGGGTCTACTCAAGCCGACGGCCGGCAACCTCGTCGAGCGCGTTGCGAAGCTCTCGGACACCGACGCGACCGACGCGCTGTACGTGGCGATCCTGTCGCGCAAGCCGAGCGCCGACGAGCGCACGGCCATCGGCAAGGTGCTGGCGAAACACCCGGACAAGCGGGCCGAGGCGCTGGCCCGCGTCGCGTGGGCGCTGCTCGCGTCGATGGAGTTCGGGGTGAATCACTAGGCGGAGGAGAAGGAATCATGGCGACTTCACGGACGATCTGCGCGGTCGCGCTCGCGCTGAGTTTGGCGGTCGCCACCGGGTGCGGCGGGTCGAAGCCGGAGCCTTCGTTGCCGAGGGCGGAGCTGACCCCCGACGCGCCGCCGGTCACGCCGCAACCGCCGCCCGCGCCGCCGGACCAAAAACAGCCGGACCCGAAGCAACCGGACGGGAAGTCGCCGCCCGGCCCGGCCTACGAACTCGACCAGACGAAGCACGCGATCCCCGCGACCGCGGCCCGCGGCCGGCTGGCGGGCGCTGAGGTAACGCCGACGGCGCAGCTTCAAGGCGCGGAACTGACCTTCATCGCGAAGGGGGCGACGCCGGCAGAAGCGCGGACGTTGCGCATCAACCTGGCCCCGATGCTCGTCGCGGATCAGGCTCCGCCGCCGGTCGTGAACCGGCAGTGGAAGGTGGCGCTCGACGCCGAACCCGGCGCGCTGGTGCCTCACATTTGGCTGGAAGAGCCGGGGAAGAACCCGTTCTTCGCGCCGTCGGGTTACGCGCTGACGCTCGAACTCGGCCATCGCATGAACGGGAAGGTGGCCGGGAAGATTTACCTGAGCCTCGTGGACGAGGCGAAGACGGTACTCGCGGGGACGTTCGAGGCGGCGTACACGCGGACCTACACCGACCCGCTAGGCCCGGACGACGCGCCGTACGTCGGCGGCGAAGTGGCCGTGACCGGTGCGAAGCCGAAGGCCGAGGTGCGCGTGGGCTACGTCGCGTTCACCGCGGAGACGCTGTTCAAGCAGTTGCAACTGGAATGCACGCCGACGGTCCAGTTCCTGCCCGATCCCGACCCGACCACACGCCCGCGCGCGAGTCTGCTCGCGTCCGGCGACGGCAAGGCCCGCGCGTTCCGCTACGAGCACGTGAAACTGCCGCCCGGCCGCTACCTCGTGTTCGCGACGATCACCGACGGCCCGGCGGTGTGGAAGTGGGTGGACGTTCCCGCGGGCGGCGCGCTGACGGAGAACTTCGTTCTGGACGCGACCAAGACCGGTGGGGCACAGGTCAGCGTGCCGCCGGAGTTGACGGGCAAGGTGACGTTCGGCCCGGCCGACGCCGCCGACAAACCTGCACTGGAAGCCGGGCTGTTCCAGGGCGTCGCGTTCCACACGGTGCGCAAGGACGCCGACATCGTCGCCGGCAAAGCGCTGGTCGAGAACCTCGCCCCGGGTAAGTACGAGGTCCGCGCCGGCGAGCTGCGCGGGTTCGTCGAGATCGTCGCCGGGAAGCGGGTCGATGTGGCCCTGATGCCGCCGAAGAAGTGAGTGGTCCGCGAACCAACAGGGGGACGGCCGTGAAACTCGTTCGCACACGCACCATGAGCGCCGCTGTGTTGCTGCTGGCCGCGGGTGCCACGGCGCAGGGGCAACCGAAAGAGCCGGCGGCGATCCCGGCCGACCAGTTCGCCAAACTGCATACGCTCATCAAGCCACAACCGGGCGAGCTGAGGTTCCACGAAATCCCGTGGCTCATCGACGTCTGGGAGGCTCGAAAGAAGGCCGCCGCGGAGGGCAAGCCGATTCGGGTCTGGAGCGGGGCCGGG
>SXHE01000091.1 GCA_005773755.1 Planctomycetia bacterium | reverse complement strand
CAGTTGGGCGGAAACCGCATAGCCCGCCGACAGTGGATCGAGGGTGGACGGAACGACATTGCCCAACTCGAACGCACCGCTGGAGGGCGTGGAGAAGTTGACGCCGGGCAACTTCGTCTTGATCGTGGTGAACGGCCCGCGAATGTCGTCGGGCGCGTCGGGCTTGGGGTCGAACGTGTCGAGCTGGCTGTGCCCGCCGCTGAGGTACAGGATGATGCAGTTCTTGGCCGCGCCGAAGCTCTTGGGCTTGCCCGCGGCCAGCGCGGGGCGTGCGAGCAGCGACGGCAGCGCCAGCCCGCCCACGGCCAGCCCGCCGACGCGAAGCAACTCGCGCCGGTCCAGCGACGACGAACCCCACAGGTTCAGCATGAGCGAACTCCGACTTTGGCGAGCCGGGCGGCGTCAGCCCCCGGAGTTTCGGCGTGAATAGCAGGCGGCGTTTCGGCGTGCAATCGACTTCCGCCGAGTGTAGCATAGGTGACGTTGGTCCCGCCAGCGGTTTTCCTGCCAACTTGCCTCGAAGCCTCGACCCTCTGGGTCGAACGCTAAACGGCTCCCACACATGCGCCATTTGCTTACTAGCCTTCTCGTTCTGCTCGCCCCTGTTACGGCGCGCGGGGCCGATCCGCGTGTGGGTATTCACCTCGCCTACGGGTCGCCCGCGCACAACGTCGTAGAGCATGTGTCGCCGCCGGTGATCGAGCGCGGGAAGACCACGCGCGTGACGTTCAACGGGACGAACCTCGCGCCGGGCCTCGACGTGTGGGCGGCGATTCCCAAAGGCGCGCTCACGGCGAAGCCGGTCAGCAGCGATCCGACAAAGCTCGTGTTCGACATCACCACGGCGAAGGACGCAGAGGTCGGTGTGTGCGGCCTGCGGCTCGCGACGCGCGACGGTCTCACGAACGCGGTGCTTCTGCACGTCGAAGACTTGCCTATGAAGGAGAAACAACTGCCCGGCTGCGTGTGGGGGACGTTCCGCGAGGGCACCGCGGACAAGTACACGATCACCGTCGGCGCGGGCGAGCGCGTCAGCTTCGAGTGCGTCGCGCAGCGGCTCGGCAAGGACGCGGACCCGCTGCTCACCATCCGCGACGCCGCCGGCCGGTTCGTGACCGAGCGCGACAACGACCCCGGCTTCTACTTCGACTTCCGCTTCGCGCACACCTTCGAGAAGGCCGGGACGTACACGCTCGAAGTGCGCGACGCGCGCCTGAAGGCGAGCGAGCACCACCACTACATCCTGCGCGTCGGCAAGTTCCCCGCGGACCGCGTGGCGATGCCGAATGCGATTGCAGCGACGGACCGCTTGCCGGGCGCGTTCTTCCAACAGGTGAAGGGCGCGAAGGACGGCGCTTCCGCGTGGGTGCCGGTCGCGCTCGCCGAGGGGCCGGTCACGGTGGCGAAGGACTTCGACCCGGCGCACGACGAGGCACTCTGGCAGGCGACCAGCGGCGCGACGTGGTACGCCTTTCGCGCGTCGCCGATCCGCGGCAACCTGTTCCTCCCGCTCGAACGCTCGTTGCAATACGGTGGCCTGCAACCGACGCCCGCGGTCGTGCCCGGCGTGCTGTGTGGCGTGTTGAGGCAACCCGGTCGCAAGCAAGCGTTCTCGTTCCAGCTCGAAAAGGGCCAGCGCATTTTCCTGCGCGCCGAAGCCCGTTCACTGAACTCTCCGGCCGATCTGGAAGTGACCATCGTGGATCGCACAGGTCGCGAGCAGCGCCGCAGTCAAGAGGCGCGCGACGGCGAACTCGCCCTTGACTTCACCGCACCTGCCGCCGGCACTTACGGCATCGTGGTGCGCGACACGCTGCGCGACGGCAGCGACTCGCACGCCTACCGCGTCACGGTGCGCGACACGCCGTTCCCGCCGAGCATCACGGCCGAGGTCGAGGGGCTGACCGTTCCGCAAGGGAGCTACCAGATCGTGCCGCTGGTCGTGCAGCGCGGCGACAACAAGGGGCCGATCACGCTCAAGCTCGTCGGGGCGACTGTCGGCGTAAAGATTTCGCCGGACACGATCAGCGACACCGAGACGGCCGTGGTGTGCAAGCTCTCCG
This sequence comes from Planctomycetia bacterium, assembly GCA_005773755.1. GTDB lineage: Bacteria > Planctomycetota > Planctomycetia > Gemmatales > Gemmataceae > Gemmata. Next base: position 3,346 of record SXHE01000091.1, on the reverse strand, counting down.
CCGACGGGCACACGGGGCTTGGCCTCCAGACCATACAGATTGTGGGCGAGTGCAACGGCACGCGGTTCCTCGTCCGCACGCGCCCGCTGATCGACAAGCGGTATCAGAACGTGGACCTGATCCCGATCGCGATGCGCGAGGACCAGACGCGCCTGCCGCCGGCGCTCACGGACCGGTTCGCGCTTCAGGTCACGCCGCCCGCGCCGTTCACCTTCGAGCTATCGGAAAAGGCGCTCACGCTCGCTCGCTACCAGTCCGTGCCGGTCCCGGTGGTGACGACGCGCGTTCCGGGGTTCGATGGCCCCATCACCTTCCAGGCCGTCGGCGGGCAACTGGCCGGCAAGGAAGAGGGCCGCACGCGCGTGTACGCCGAGTTCCCCGACGCCACCACGAAGCAGCCGAACGTCAGTGGGGTGATCGTCTCGAAGATTCTCGCGAACATCGCCAAGCCGCGCATCGAAGTGACCGCGACCGGCACGCACCAGGGCCGGCGCGTCACGCTGAGGCGGACCTTCGACCTCGACCTGACCTACGCCTACAAGGTGGTGAGCGACACGCCGAAGGTCGCGCTCTTGCCGGGCGAGACCGCGACCGTGCGACTCGGCGTCGAGCGGATGAAGTCGTTCGACGGCCCCGTCACGCTGCACTTGAACAACATGCAAGGACTGGACGCGCCGGAAACGGTGACGATCCCGAAGGGGCAAACGTCGGTGGAGGTGCGCGTGACGGCGACGGTCGACGCGCAGCCGCGCAAGCAGAACTGGCAGTTGACGGCGACCGCCGACGTGAGCGGGTTCGAGGAGGAGCTGCGCGCGGGGCCGGTCGAGATCGAGGTGAAGAAGGTGGAAGTGCCGAAGAAGAAGTGATCTTGGCGAGCGGCGCGGCGTAAGCCCGCCGAGTCTGCGTCGTCGCGCCTTGCTGATGTTCGTCGACTCGGGGGGCTTACGCCCCCCGCTCGCCGAGGCGATTGGAGTTGTGATGTCTCGTTTCGTTGCCCTGTTCGTCGTAGTTGTCGCCCCCTCGTTCGCGCGGGCGGCCGACGCGCCCACGTCGTTTCGCACGGACGTGATCGCGGCGCTGTCGCGCGTCGGGTGCAACTCGGGCGCGTGCCACGGCTCGCCGCAGGGCAAGAACGGGTTCCGCATGTCGCTGCGCGGGCAAGACCCGGACCTCGACTTCGCCACGCTCGCGAAGGACGTAGGCGGGCGGCGCGTCAATCGGCAGTCGTCCGACGACAGCCTGCTGTTGCTGAAAGCGACGGGCCGCGTGTCGCACGGCGGCGGGCAGCTCTTCGGTCGCGATAGCGCGATGTACCGCACCATCGCCAAGTGGATCGCCGAGGGCGCGGCCGACGACAAGCCGCCGGCACTGGTGAAGATCGAAGTGACGCCCGGCGCGAAGCGGCTCGACCCGGCGAATCCCAGCGTGCAACTCGCGGCCACGGCCCACTTTGCCGACGGCACTACCCGCGACGTGACCGCGCTCACGGTGTTCACGACGGGCGACGGCCCGGCGAAGGTGTCGCCCGAAGGAAAGGTCACGTTCGCGAAGACCGGCGAGGCATCTGTGCTGGCGCGCTACCTGACGGGCATCACCAGCGCGCGGTTCTCCTATGTGAAGCCCGACGCCGTGTTCGCCTTCCGCGCGCCCGCCGCGAACAACTTCATCGACACCGCGGTGTTCGCCAAGCAGAAGGAAATGCAGCTCCGCCCGGCCGCGGTCGCGAGCGACGAAGTGTTCCTCCGCCGTGCCTTTCTCGATGCCATCGGCACCTTGCCCACACCCGAAGAAGCGGTGGCGTTCCTCGACTCGAAGGACGCGAACAAGCGCGCGAAGCTGATCGACGCGCTGCTCGCGCGCGAAGAGTTCGGCTACTTCTGGGCACTCAAGTGGGCCGACGTGCTGCGCGGCAGCCCGACCACGATCAGCGAGCGCGGCGTTCACAGCTTCCACCGCTATCTGGTGCGCAGCGTCGCGGACGACAAGCCGGTGACGCAACTGGCGCGCGAGCTGATCACCGGGAGCGGGAACACGCTGCACAAGCCGGCGGCGAACTTCTACCGCGTCGCCCGCACGCCCGAAGACGCGGCGGAAGCGGCGGCGCAACTGTTCCTCGGCGTCCGCGTGCAGTGTGCCAAGTGTCACAGCCACCCGTTCGAGAACATCACGCAGGCCGACTACTACGGTCTCGCGGCGTTCTTCGCCCGCGTGCAGCTCAAAGGTGCGCAGTTCGGCCTCGACGACGAGATCGTGTACACACAGGCCAACCGCGAACTGAACAACCCGGTCACGCGCAAGCCGCAGCCGCCGGTCGCGTTCGGTTGGGTCGCGCCGCGCGGCGGCCCCGACGACGACCGCCGCGACCACCTCGCCGACTGGCTCACCGATCCGAAGAACAAGTTCTTCGCGCCGTCGGTCGCCAACCGCGTCTGGTTCCACCTGATGGGCAAGGGCATCGTCGACCCGGTTGACGACTTCCGCGACACCAACCCGCCGAGCAACCCGGAGCTGCTGAGCGCGCTCGCGGCCGAGTTCGCGAAGGGCGGCTACCGGCTCAAGCCGCTCGTGCGCGTGATCCTGAACTCGCACGCCTACCAACTGGCGAGTGAGGCCCCGGCACAGTCGCCCAACGCCGCGGACCCCGACCGCTACTTCGTGAAGGCGAGCGTGCGGATGCTCGCCGCGGAACAAATCCTCGACGCGGTCAGTGGCGCGACCGGCGTGCCGGAGAAGTTCAAGGGCTATCCCGCCGGTACGCGGGCCATCGCGCTGCCGGACGGCACGCTGAACCACCCGTTCCTGACGGCGTTCAGCAAGCCCGTGCGCGACGTGATCTGCGAGTGCGCCCGCGAGGACGACCCGGCGCTGCCGCAGGTGCTCCACATGCTGAACAACGCCGGCGTGTTGGAGAAGGTGAAGAGCGCCGACGCCCGCATCGCGGGCTGGGTGAAAGCGGGCAAGGACGATGTGTGGATCGTGGAGCGCATCTACCTCGCGACCCTCAGCCGCCGGCCCACGCCGCGAGAGAGGGAGCTTGTGGCCGCGCACCTGAAGGCCGCAAAGGACCGCGCCGCCGGGCTACAAGACGTGCAGCACGCACTGCTGAACCTGAACGAGTTCCTGTTGCGGCATTAGTTCTACAGCCCTACTCACATGGCTGTCAGGTGCTCGATTACCCGCGCACGTTCTTCCTCGGCCGGTGCCCACTCATACCGGATTGCATTGAACCACTATGTTTCGAGTTTGACAGCCCAGTGGAACCCGACGGCCCCTTTGACAGTCGCTGGATCGCCCGCCAGTCGGGTGCATCGCCGGCGGACCACACGCGTTAGGTCGCCCAGGCGGT
>SXHE01000877.1 GCA_005773755.1 Planctomycetia bacterium | reverse complement strand
GGTACGTCGCCACCAGTCGCGGCGTCGGGCGCGGGGCGAACCCCTCGTAGCCCGGCGTTTCGGGTGACATCAGTTGCACCACCCGCATCCCGTTCTTGCCGTCCGCGACGTACGCGAACAGCGAGTTGTAGGTGATGCCCAGCTTCACGTCGTGCGCGTCGTTGATGTGGCCGCCGGCCGTGAACACCTGATCGACCTTCGGGGCCTCGGCGTTGGTGATGTCGAGGATCGCCAGCCCGCGCGACCCGGCCGCGACGTAGGCGTAGGTGCGGGCCAGGTAGATGCTGTGCGCTTCGGGCACGCGGAGCACCGCCTTCGGCACCGGCTTCGCGCGGTCGGTCACGTCCAGAACCTTCACGCCCTCCTCGTCGCACACGTAACAGTAGCGGAACTGGACCGCGCTCATCCGCGCGCCCTTCAGGTGCTTCTCGCCGACGATGGATGTGATCTTCGGCTTCAACGGGTCGTTGATGTCCACGACCACCAGCCCCGCGGCGCACGACACATAGGCGTAGTGCCCGGCGATCTGAACGTGCTTGGCGTCGTACAGGATGCCGTCCGGATTGAAGCACACGTCCTTCTTCAGGAAGTTGTTTACCGGGTTCCCGTCGAGCGTGGTGCCCACGCCCGTCAGGATCAGTCCCTCGTACTTGTCGGCGATGTACAGGTAGCCGAACAACGGGTGGATCGGCTGTTCCTTATTGCCCGGCATCTTGGTGCGGGTCGGGTCCACCGCGACCGTCGTGGGCGCGGCCACCCAGGTGGCGTACTTGGTGTCGAGGTAGAACTTCTGGCCGAACGGCGACACCGGTGCCGTGGTGATGCGCTCGGCGAACGCCTTGTCGTCGATGAACGCGATGTCGAACACCCGCACCCCGCCCTCGCCGCACGCCGCGTACAGGTACTCGCCGCGGTTCTGCACCATCAGCACCTCGGACTTCTTGAGCGGGCGCAGTGCCCCCTTCGCGATGTCGCGGCCGGGGTGCTCGTGGTACTGCTTGATCAGCCCGCCCTTCTCCGCGTGCCTCTTATAGCTGTCCGGGTACGCCCAGTGGTGCAGGTCGCTGCCGAACACCGCTTGCGGTTCGGTCGTCTCGGTGACGACGATGCCGAACAAGCCCTCCTCACCGGCCGCGGCCCAGGCGTGCTTACCCACGAAGTTCATGAACCCGGTGCCCTGCATGAGCAACTGGCCCATCCAGGCGTTATTGTCGTTGTTCTTCGAGACGTGGCAGTCGGTGCACTGCTTGGTCTCGCGCGCCCCGCGCCCGCGGACCGTGTGCGGCACGTTGGTGCTGAACGCGATGCCGCCGTACCCTTCCGCCGAGACCGTCTGCTGCTGCGTGTAGATCGACTCGCGGTTGCCGTGGTAGCTGCTCACGTGGATCGCGCAGCTCGACCGCGACGGGTTGATCTTGTTGCCCGTGGCGGTGCCGTCCCGCGCGATCATGAACGTGTCGTCGCGCAGCGTCTGGAAGTTGTACGCGGTGTAGTTGCGCTGCGTGTCGCCGGTCGCGTGCAGCATCGGGGCCTTCACGTTCGCCCGCTGCGGCAGGTGACACCCGAAGCAACTGGGGTTCCACGACGTGTGGCACGCGATGCAACTCATGTTATCGTTGGTATGAGCGCACTTCTCCTCGCCGGCTCCGGGCAGGTCGCCCCACACCATCTTGCCGGTCGCTCTGTCAAAGCGCACCGTCTTCGCCATCGCGGACTTCTCGTTGTACCGCGCGTGGCCCTTCGTCACCGTGTCCCGCGTCTGCACCAGTTCCCACTGGAGCCCCTTCTCGACGCAGGAGTTTTGGAAGTACCGGCGGGTGCCGCCCGGCCCTTCGCGGATCTCGAACCGCGGCGTGCCGAACGGGGTCTTGAGCGCGTACAGGTTGCGCCCCTGTCCGTCCGGTGCCGACGTGTAGCTGGCCGGGCCACTGGTCTTCAGGTTCGCGTAGTCCTTCGCCGTGCCGTGGCAGTCCACGCACTGAATCTCGATGGCCGCGCGCACCTCCATGTGCAGCCGGTTGTTGCCGTGCATGTCCTGTGAGAAGTGGCAATCGATGCAGTGCATCCCCTTCTCCATGTGGATGTCCATCAGGTGAACGGGCATCCCGTTGCGGCACGAGTCGTTGAGCTTGGTCTCGGCCTCGCGCGCCGCCTTCGGCCCAGTGTTCGGGTCCGTGTACCGGATATCGCCGTGGAACTTCTTGGCCTTGAGCGGCCACTCGACGGCCGCGGCCATGCTCTCGGGCGTGAGCGGCCCACAGAACCCCCCGGCGTGGTCCGTGTAGTTCCCCGTCCGGTCCTTCTTGAACACCGCGCGGAACGCCCACCCGTGGCTGTGGAAGTCCGCGAAGTGCGTGTTCTTCAGGCTCGGGTTCAGCTTGGTCAACTCGGCCACGAACGCTGGGTCGTGCAGGTTCCCGCGCGCCGCGGACTCGTTCGGGTTGCGCATCAGCGACGTGATCATCTGTTCGGCAGTTGGGTTCCGCTGTTTCGCCGGGTACATGGCCTTCGCGTCGCTCTCCTCGTCCCACCACATGTACCCGATGTAGGCGTTGTTCACCGTGGTGCCGGGGTGGATGTGGCACACCATGCACTGGCTGGTGGGGATCGAGTTCGTGAACTTGTGCTCGATCGGGTGCCCGCTCTCGTTCTGCGGGATCATCGGGTCCGGGTTGAAGCTGGTGCCGCGGTTGCCGTACTTCGCGAACGGCCCGCTGTGGACCGGCGACCGGTCGTTGGCGTACACCACGTGGCACGCGGTACACCCGCTCTGGCGGTAGTCGCCGGGGTGCTCGTTGGTGCCCATGAAGTTGAGCGTCGGGTCGAACAAGCGGGTCTTGTTCGCGCTCACCAGCACCGGATCGGTACGGTTGCCGGTGCCGAGGCCGCGGACGCTGAGCCGCGTGCGCGGACGGCCCGGTTCTTCGAACCGCTCCGGGTTGCCGATTTCGGGAACGAACCGGCCGCCCGGCTCGAAGATGCGGAGCACGTTACCGGGCTGGCTCATCTGGAACCGCGGCAGCGGGTCGAGCTGCGCGATCACACCGCGCTCCATCTCTTCCGGCGTGGGCGGCGGGAACGTCTTCAGGCGCAGCGGCGCGCCGTTCATGCCGTAGGATTCGCCGATGACGGCCCGCTTGACGGGCAGCGTGCCGTTGTTGTACGCCGCCGCGCCCCACAACATGCAGCCGGTGCTCATGATCTGCTTGCGGTTCGTCTGCACCTCTTTCGGGTGACAGCCGCTGGTGCCGCAACTGATGTGTGCGACGCGGAAGTCGCCAGGGTTCACGAACCGGATGAACGCGGGCGACTCGTTGTTGAGCAGCGTGTACGACCGCACCGGGTTGGCGGAACCGGGCCAGAACTGCGGCATCCGCGGTTGGACGTGGGCCTTGTTCTTCTCGGTGCAGCTGGCGTCGCCGCCGTGACAGTCGGTGCAGCCGATGCGGAGCGTGTCCTTACAGTGCGGGTCGCCGGTGTTCTTGTGGCACGCGATGCACCCCGCGGACTTGGCGTAGGCCTCGCCCGCGGTCTGTTTCATCAGGTCGAGGTTGGCGTACTCGGCCGGCATCGGGAACGGGTCGGCCGGGTCGGTCGACCAGTCCGGGTTCTTGAGGTCGCGCAGGCCGGCACCGCCGGCCGGCAGGATCGTGCCCGGCTTGGCCGCGGGCTGGCGCGCCTGGGCCGCGATCCCGCCCAGCGCCATGACGCACGCGAGCGGCATGAACATGGCGAACAGCCGCGCGCTTCGTGAGCGGCGCGTGTACGGTGTGGCCGGCGTGTGGACCGCGTCCATGCGGCATCCTCCCCCAGAATCCGCGGGTCTGCGCGAAGAACCGGCGGCTATACCGCGGCCCGCGGGCGCGTCAAGACTTTTCGCGCCCCGCCCTGCGGTTTCGCCGGCGCGCGCGGCCCGGCCGTGTAGAATCGGAGTACCACGTCGCGGAGCCGCGCATCATGCTCGACGAGTTGCTCGAACAGCGGGTCGTTCTCGACCTCATCAGCCCGTATGTGTGCCTGGGCAAACTGGTCCGCTACGACGACCACTTCTACGAGCTGAAGAACGCCGACCTGCACGACCTGCGCGACACCGAAACGACCCGCGAGCTGTACGTCGCGGACTCCGTCGCCACCGGCATCAAGCGGAACCGCAAGCGCATCTTCGTGCGCCGCAGCGAGGTCGTCGCGATCTCGAAGTTGGAGGACGTGGTGGACGAGTGAGGGAGCTTCGTGGGATGGCGAGTACACTGGAGTTCACCCAGTGTGGTTTGTCACTTTGGGGTGTGGGTGGAGGAGTTTGCGGAGCATGGTGGCGATCCAGTCGAACAGGTAGGTGACGGCCTTCTTCAGCCGCCACGGGTGATTCATCAACGCCTCACGCAGTGGG
>SXHE01000876.1 GCA_005773755.1 Planctomycetia bacterium | reverse complement strand
GTCGAACCGCCGGCGTGAGCCGGCCGGGTTTGCCAAACACCACAATCAGTTACTCCACGCTTCCACCTCCGCCCTTGCGGGCGGGGTTCGCCTGTCACTTCTTCAGCGACTGGACCGCGAGTTCTTGCAGCGTGTGGCGCATCGGCGAGGCGTCGCCGTTTTGCAGCCCGCTGCGCTGGATCAGCAGCACGACGAACAGGTCTTGCTTCGGGTCGATCCACCCTTGCGTGCCGAACGCGCCGCCGTGGCCGTAGGTGCCCGCGGACAGCATCGACGTGACGCCCTTCGGCTCCTTCACCACGGCCCAGCCGAAGCCGAACCCGGTGCCGGGCACGAACCCGACGTTCGGCAGGTCGCCCGTGTGTACCTTCGTCATCTCCGCGACGGCCTTCGCGGTGAGCACGCGCTTGCCGTTCAGTTCGCCCTTGTTGAGCATCATGCGGTAGAGCTGTGCGAGGTCGGTGCCGCACGACACCAGCCCGCCGGCCGGGATCGGGTGCTTCGCGCCTTCGGGCAGCCCAACGATGGGGTTCGTATCGGGGAACAACTTCCCGCCCTTGCCCTTGAAGTACACCACCGCGAGCCGGTCGCGCTGCTCCTTCGTCGGGTAGAAGGTCGTGTCCGTCATGCCGAGCGGGTCGAACACGCGCGCCTGGAGGAACTTCTCGTAGCTCTGCCCGCTGACCACTTCGATGACGCGGCCGAGAGTGTCGATGCCGGGGTTGGAGTACTGCCACTTCGTGCCCGGCTCGAACACGAGCGGCTGAATGCCGGTCGCGAGCGCGGTCTCCGCGAGCGTGCGGTTGCGCTTCGTGTACACGTCGTTCACGCCGATCGGGTAGTTCGCGACGCCGCTGGTGTGGGTGAGCAAGTCGCGAATCTTCACCGCGCGCGCCGGCTTCTTGAGCGACTCGGGCGTTCCCGGATTCATACCTGTGGGCAGGGTGCCCGGTATCAAGAGCTTCTGATTGCCGAACTCCGGCAGATACTTCGCCACATCGTCGTCGGGTGACAACTTCCCCTCGTCCACCAGAATCATGATGCCGATCGCGGTGATCGGCTTGGTCATGGACGCGATGCGGAACAGCGTGTCTTTCGCCATCGGCGCTTTCGCCTCGATGTCGCGCGCCCCGAACGCCTCGTTCAGAACGACGCCGTCCTTGCGGCCGACCACGACCACCGCGCCGGCGATGTCGTTGCTGTCCACGAACAGCGTTTTCATCGTGGCCGGGATGCCCTTGAGCGCGTCCGGGTTGGCGACGGCCGGCTCCGCCGCGGGGGTCGCGGGAACGAGCGCCAGCAGGGCAACACCGGCGAGCGCGCGGCGGGAGAGCATGGGAGAGCCTCGCAACGAAGGGCGATGAGGCTGAGGCTACGGTACCGGCGCGGGCGGGTCAACCGGCGTCTCCTTCGCCACCTCCGTCGCGGCCTTCTCCGCGATCAGCTTCCGCATCTCGTCGGCCTCTTCGCGTGCTTCTTTCAACTGCTCCTCAAGCTCCGCCATTTGCTCTTCGAGTTGGGCCAGCCGCTTTTCGGGCGTGTAGCCCAGCAGCCGGCTCACGCCCTCGATCAGCAAGAGCGCGTGCCACGCCTTCGTTGCCACGCCCTGTAGCCGGTACAGGCGCTGCATTCGCGCGATCTGTTCCGGCGAGAGCGCGCGGCCGGCGCGGAGCAGACGCGCGAGTGGGGCCGCGTCCACCCACTTCGTCAGGACGAACTCCAGCATCGGCAGCACGACAATCGCCACGTCCAGCCAGCGCTCCTTGGCGAAGGTGAACGGCTTGGGGTGCGCGGACGCCTTGAACACGAACTCCGTGGCGAACGCGACCCACACCACCGCGATGCCCAGGTCCAGGGCCAGCGTGAGCGCCGGCGTGTCGCGCACGAGGTCGCCGCGCAGGTATTCGAGCACGAGGATCGGCAGGATCAGGAACGCGAACAGGATCATTGGCCCGGCGAACGACTTCTCCAGCCGCTTGAACAGTTCCTTGCCGGGGTGTTGCCAGCCGATTCGCGGCACCCAGATGAGGCCGGTGCGCGGGTCGGCCAGGGCCATGCGCCACGGAGGCATGAGCGCGACGAGCGCGGCCCGCAGGACGACCGGCCTACGCCGCGCGGCGCGGTCGCGGCGGCGCACGCCCCAGGCCGCTTCGAACGCGAAGATCGGCCACAGCGCGACCAACCCGGCGTACATCACGTCGAGTTCGACCTGCGATACGCTCTTGCTTGTCGCGCGGTGAATCACTCCGGCCACAAGCAACAGGTAGACGAACGCGAGCGCGAACATGAACCGCGCGCGGAAGGTATCGCCGGGGGGCGGCGTCGGGGCGGGTATCGGCGTGTCCGGGGTCATGTGTGGCCCTCGGCTTGGAGCAGCAGACGCGAGACTCTATCCAGCTATTCGCTCGCCGCTCGCATTACTCGCGGGCCAACACGAGATCGACGGCCCAACACCCGCGGACGTGTTCGTGGGGTTCGCGGCAGTGCGCGAGAAGGTCTTCGTTCGTGCAGCCGGCGTCCTGGAGCGCGTCCGCGAGGATCGGCATCGCGCTGAAGTCGTTGGCCTCGTACATCTGCCGGGCCAGCGCGATTGCGGTGTCGGTGCGCCAGGACGGGTCGAACATGTTGCCGCGAACCGGGTCGGCCTTGCGCTTGCGGCGCAGCGCGAACGGGTTGCCGAACACTTCGTGCAACAGCCACACGGCCCGCTTGACGGCCGGGTTGCCGCTGGTGCTCCACTGGCCCGGCGCGCGAACGGTCGTCAGGAACGCTTGCCGGGGCCTCCGGTTGAACCCGACGAACGCGTACCCGGTCTCGGTGCCTTCGGGTTCGGTACCGCTTTCCGCCCACTGCGCGACCAGCGCCGCCCGGTTGCGCAGCCGCTTCTGCTCCGCCGCGCCCTTCAGCCGAAACGACTGCCAGTGCCAGAACGCCGCGACGAACAACCGTAGCACGCGCGCCGACCCGCGCCGGCGCTTGGTGATCGCCGCGCCCATCGCCGCCGGGTCGTTCGATTCGAGCCACTCCGCTTCGGTCATGGGTGCCCCCGGCGCGGTCACTGCACGCGCAGCAGCGCGTCCCACGCTATTGTAGGTCGCGGTCGAGGAGGCTTTGCGACGAGGACCGACGTCCAGAAGCCTGTACGTATCCCGCTTGCGTGTCTTCGCCCTGAAGGGGCGGGCTTCTTCAGCCCCGGCCGGTGGCCGGGGAAAAGGCGATTCAATGTATCGCGTCCTGTAGGGACGCGCTTCCGAATCGCGTCCCTACAGGACGCGAAAACGGGTGCCGCACCACCCCGGCCGTTGGCCGGGGCTGAGGAAGCCCGCCCCTTCAGGGCGGAAAACCGCCTTCGGCAGATACGCACTGGTGGTTGGCCGTCGGGCCTCGCTCGCAAAGCCTCGCTCGACCGCGACCTACGATTTTCCCAGCAGCAGATCGACCACCCAGCACCCGCGGACGTGGACCTGCGCGGCGTCGCGACAGTGGTTCAGCACGTCGTCGTTGTTGCAGCCGGCGTCCTGAAGCGCGTCGGCCAGAATCGGCATCCGGTCGAACGCGCGGTCGGCGTATCATGACGGACCTCGAACTTGCGGAGGACCTCGCGCGTCGCGCGGGAGCGGTGCTGCT
>SXHE01000875.1 GCA_005773755.1 Planctomycetia bacterium | reverse complement strand
GCCGCCGTCACGTGGGTGGTGTTCTGGGTGCGCCCGCCGGAACCCGCCCGCATCGTCATCCTGCAAGCCACCTACGACCGCACGCTCGCGGTGCCGCCCAACCCCTATGGTAAGGCCGACGCGCGCGAACTCGCCACCCTCACCCAGCCCGGAAGCTGGTTCGGGAAGCGCTCGCGACTCAACGGCGGCCCGGTCACGCCCCTCACGCGCGCCGGTTTGCCGGACCTCTCCGGCGTGCGCGAAAAGTGCGTCGTGGTGTTCCTCGCCGCGCACGGCGGGCGCGACCGCGAAGGCCCGTTCCTCTTCCCCGAAGACAGCGACGGTTCGCCCGCCGAGCGTGTCCGCTTCACGACGCTCCTCGACCAGCTCGCGAAGCTGCCCGCGAAGAAGCAGAAGTTGCTCGTCATCGACGCGACCCGCGCGCCGGCTTTCGCCGACCTCGGCCTCGTGCTGAACGACTTCGCCGCCGGCGTGGAGGAACTGGACGCGCAGATCGCGGCCGTGCCGAACCTCGCGGTGCTGCTGAGCAGCGGGCTGGACGAGCGCTCGTGGGCGTCGCCCGAATGGGGCACGTCCGCGTTCATGCACTTCGCCACGCACGGGCTGAACGGCGCGGCCGACCTGGACGGCAACAAGCGCGTGACCGCGGGCGAACTGGCCGCGTACCTCACGCCGCGCGTCTCCGACTGGGTGCGCGACAACCGTGGCGCGCGTCAGGTGCCCGTCCTTCTGCCAAAGGGCGACGGCGAAGCCCGCGCCAGCGCGATGCACCTCGTCTCGGTGGACGGGCAACCCGCCGCGAGCGCCGCCCCGGTGCCATTCGAGCCGCCGCCGGAACTGGAAGCGCAGTGGAAGGAGTATCGCGAACTGGCGCAGGCGACCCCGCCGCCGACCGCGTACACCCCGCACCTGTGGCGGCAGTACGAGGCCTGGACGCTGCGCCACGAGGAACTGATTCTGGCGAACGACACGGACGGCGCGAAGCTGGCCCGCGCGAGCGCGGCCGAAGTGCGCCGCAAGATCGAGGCCGCGCGCACGCTCGACATCGCCCCGCAAACGCTGACGCTTCAAGCCGCCGTCGGTGGGCAACCGTATGTGGCCGCGGTGCCGACGCGCATCAAGCAGGGCATGGAAACGCTCGGCGCGGCGACCCCGGCGAACCGCGCGAAGGTGTGGGCCGACGAGCGCGCCGCGACCGGCGACACCGAACCGACGCGCCTGCTCTGGTGCCGCGCGCTGATCGAGTGGGTGGCGGTCGATCCGGTGCCGCGGCTGCCCGTCGCGCGCGACCTGATCCCGCTCATCACCGACGGCCTGCCGGTGCGCCCGGCGGAAGTGAACTTCCTCGCCGCGCTCGCCAAGCACCTTCCGTCGCCCGACAAGAAGAACAGTATCGGCCCGCCACTGACGCTGGTTCTACACAACCGCCTCCAAGCGGAACAACGCGCCGCTGCGCTTTTACCACACTCTGTAACCGACAACGACACGAGCTACCCGTTCACTGAGGTCTTGTACGGCTACTCCAAATCCGGCGTCGCCGGCTCGGACGATTTCCGCCGCCGGGCCGAAGACCTGTGTTTCACCACTAGCGAAGAAACATGGAACACGGTTATTCGCGCATACGCCACTTGCGACTCCAACGTGCTGGCTCGGATCGTTCCCGAAATGGACCGTCACAAGGTTCACGGCTGGCACCGGGATGCCCACGACCTGAGTGCGTTCGGCGAATGGGTCGGCCGGCGAACGGTTGATCGCGCCAAGCAACTCGTCGCGACACGCTGGCGCGCGGCCCACGAAACCGCGACCGGTATTGCAAAGCTGCCGGCCGAGAGGCCGGACAACGAATCGCTGCTTTGGAAAGAAGTGATCGAGTTTATGGAACGCGAGCGGCAACAGCCGGCGTGGGATTATCGCGAGGAACTTGAATCGCTACTTCGTGTGAAGCCAGAGTTGGAGGCGAACCCGACGCCGCGCGCGGACGCGGTCAAGTGGTTCCACCGTGCCGAAGCCGTGCTGACCGCGCCCGGCGAGCGCGTCGCGGTCGAGGACCGCGTGAAGCTCGCGCGCGAGTTCCGCCGCGTCTCGCGCCAGCTTCTGGTGACGAACGAGACGCGCCCCGAATCGCTGCCCGACGTGACGCCCGCAAAGGCCCGCGAGGTCGCGTTCGAGGCCGCGAAGCGCCGCGGCGATCTGATTCTTGGTCGCCTCGGTGGGAGCGACATCATCCCGACGCTGACCGCGGTTCGTGCCGGCGAAGACTTCGCCGCCCTTAATCAGCGGCTCGAATCCTTCGCCCTTCGCGCCGACGGGCGAGTGTCGCTGGCGGCGTTCGGGGCGCGGTGCGGCGAGCTGTTCGAGGCGGTCGCGGAACTGGCCCGCAAGCCGGATGCGCACCTCGCCGCGGACCGCTGGGTGCGCACCTCGCCGGCGCACGCGAAGGTGTCCGACGCGCCCATCGACCGCACGCGGCGCGAGCGCGTGCGCGGCTACCTCGCGTGGCAGGCGCAACGCACGTTCGCCGATCATTGGTACACCGAGAACGGCCTGCGGTACTTCAACATCGCGATCCAGCGGCTCGCCACCGACGCGGCCGGCGTGGTCGCAACGTTCGCCCCCACTGACGATCCGTTCGCGCAGTACCTCGGCGCGGAACCGCCGTTCCCAGTCACGCCGAAGCTGCCAACGCGCGTCGCAATCACCGACGAACCGGAGCCGCAACTCGGCTTCACCTTCACCGCGCGGCCGATCCCCGGCGTCAGCGGCTACGCGACGTTCTGGACCGATCCGAAACTGCGCGAGCCGGTCAGGACCGCGCCCGGCGATACGGCCCTGGCGCGCGTTCTCACGCGGCCCGCGCCGCCGGTTCCGCTGACGCCGAAGGCCCAAACACATGCACTCGCGGTCAGTGGCTTCTTCCGCGGGCGGTTCTTCGACGCCTCCGCGCCGCTCGATTTCTACGCCGTGCCCGACCGCGCCGCGCTCAGCGTGCCGCCGCCAAACAGCGTCAGCATCGCTGTGCGCGCCGACGTGAATGCCCGCAAGCGGTTCGGCCTCGCGTCCGGCGCGGTGGCGATTGTGCTCGACTGTTCGGGCAGCATGGGCCGCGACCCGAAAGACCCCAAGAGCGTCGGCCTGTACCCGGAAGCGGTCGCGGCGCTTGACAAGTTGCTGAAGGGGTTGCCGCCGGGTACGACCGTGACCGTGTGGACGTTCGGCCAGAAGACGCCCGGCGCGAAATCGCCCGAAGACACGATCCGCGAACTGCTCGCCCCGACGACGCTGACGGCCGATTCCGACGCGCTCGTTGCCGACGTGGTGAGCAAGGCCCGCGCCCTGGAGCCGTGGCACGAGTCGCCGGTCACGCGCGCCGCGGTCATGGCGAAGAACCGCGTCCGCGATTACAAGGTGCCGTTCCGCGCCGTCGTGCTCATCTCGGACGCCGTGGACAACCGGTTCGCGGTCGATCCCGACTACGGCGAGAAGAAGCGAACCATCGGCGACGTGCTCCGCGCCGAGTTCCCGCCGGTTGTCGCGTTCGGGGTGGTCGCGTTCCCGGTCGGCAAGGAGGAGCAGGCCGTTCAGGGCGAGTTCCAGATCGTCGAAAAGCTGATGCCCGCGGGCAAGTTCGTGCCGCCGGAGCGCGTGGACGAGATGGCCGAGTGGCTCCGCACCGGGCTGAACCCGCGCGTGAGGTTCACGCTCGAACCGCTCGACTCGGACGCCCAACCGCTGGGCGGTCTGATGGCCGGCATCGCCGGCTCCGACAACTGGTACGTCGGCAAGCTCGCACCGGGCCGCTACCGGCTGCGCGTGATCGGCGATGCGAGCTTTGTCGGTGACATCACGCTGACACCGGGTGACCGTCTGCTGCTCGACCTGAAGGAAGACCGCGGCCGGCTCACGCTGGCGCGGCACTGGTTCGGTGACACTGTGCCCGCGATCGCAAAGGTCGGCGCGCCCGCCGATCCGTGGCGCATGGCCCTACTACAGAACCGCGCGAAGGGCGGCGCGGCGGAACTGTTCGCGGTGATCGACGGCAACCCGGCGCTCGTGAACGCGCTCACGCCGACACGGATCGGCGACGTGTGGTTCGACGTGACGCCGACCGTGCCGGCCCCGGAGCCGGTCGCGGTACGGTGGCGCGCCGAGGGCGGGTTCCCCGCGCCCGCCTGGGCGCTCGCCTCCCCTGGCTGGCCGACCTTCCCCGGCACCGACGCGCCCGCCGCACCGCGCCTGAGCGCGTGGTGGTCGCCGGAGCCGTTCCCCGCCGCGCCGGAGCAACTGAAGGCCCGCGGCAACGCGAGCATCCTCGGCTACCGCGACCACACGATGACCGTGGCCGGCAACCGCGTGTACGTCACGACGGCGCTCGAAGAGCACGAGATCGACGGCGCGAAGCGGACGTGCCTCGCGGTGCGCGTGGCGCACGCCGACGGCGCGCCGCTGCTCGCGCGCCTGGTCGGCTTCGCGCCCGCGAGTGAGGTGCGGGTGTTCAAGGCCGCGAACCGCACGACCAGCCTGTTCTGGTGGCCGGCCCTCGATGCGGCTTCTCTTAAGGAGAAGGTGAGCGCGGTCGAGTTCGTGCCGCTAGCCGACGCGCTCCGCGCCGCAGAGAACGCCGGCCGGCACCTGACGCTGACCGCGCCCGCGCCGACCGACACCTCGGCGCGCCCCGAACCGCCGACGAAGTAGTCGCACGCCCGAAGGATTCGCGCATGTCCACCGATTCTACACCGCGGCTGTGGCGCTCCGGCGGGCCGACGCCGCCCGGTGCGGGCCGGCGCGCGCGCCTGCGGCTCCTGTTAATCGCGCTCGCGGCCCTCGTCGGCGTCGGCATCGCGCTCGTCGACTGGCTGGC
>SXHE01000874.1 GCA_005773755.1 Planctomycetia bacterium | reverse complement strand
CGGCCAGTATGGCCACGTCCTCGCCGAAGGCGACGTGGCAGGTGGGCCGCCCTCGCCGCAACGTGTCGTCGTCGATCGCGGGCAGGTCGTCGTGGATCAGCGAGTACGTGTGGATCATCTCCACCGCGCACGCGGCGGGCAGCGCCAGTTCGGGCGCGCCCCCGGACGCCTCGCACGCCAGCACCACCAGCAGCGGGCGGAGCCGCTTGCCCGGCGCGAACAGGCTGTACGCCATCGCCTCGTGAACCGCCGCCGGGCCGTGCGCGGTCACCCGTGCCAGCCACTGCCCCAGCGCGTCGTCGATGCGCGCCTGGCGCGGCTTCAGCTCCGCGATCAGCCGCTCACCGGGAGCTTCAATGTTACCGGCTTTGCGGTGCAAAGCTAGCCCACTTTGAGCGCCACTGGTAGTTGATCCCGTTGTCATTCGCGTATTCCCGAATCAACGGGAGCAGGAGGTGGTTGCACGGGGAACCCGCCGGGGGTTCCCCCTCCCGAGTTGGCAGGTTTGCGCACCGCGGCTTTGGCGGCTTCGATGGAGGCGACGTGATCGAACGGCTTCAGGTCGGGCGTGCCGTCGTCGGTGAACCCGGCGAGCACCTTGACGCGCTGTTCGGCGTCGCGGAGCTGGCCGTAGCACTGCCGAAGCAGGGCGACGCCGCGCTCGTACCGGGCGAGGGCGTCTTCGAGCGTGGTGGTGCCGTCTTCGAGCTCGCGCAGGATGCCGTCGAGTTCGGCGAGCGCCTGCTCGAATCGGGGCGGAACGGGTTTAGCGGGTTCGGGCATCGTGTGCGTCCCGGCCCTGGGTTCGAAAGGGTGCTCACTCCGCGGGGCGGTCGTCGCCGGTCGCGCGCGTCTCGGTCACGAGTGAGCGAATCGTACCGCCGGCCACGCGCGTCAGGAGCAGGTCGCCGGGCCGGAGCGGGACGGGGTCGCGAACGAGTTCGCCGTCCTTCGTTTGCGTCAAACTATAGCCCCGCGCGAGAACCTGCAAGGGGCTGAGTGCCTCCAGCCGGGCGGAAACGTCGGTCAGTTCTTGCGAGGCGCGAACGAGCCGCTGGCGCACGGCGCGGGCGAGCCGGGTCGCGGTGTCGTCGAGTCGCTGCTCCAGGTCGTTGATGCGCTGGAGCGGGCGGCGCAGCGCGGGCCGCGTGGCGAACTGGTCGAGCCGCTGTTTCGCCAGCTTCAGCCGCCGCTCCGTGGCCTCGGCCATGCGCTCGCGCAGCATTCCCAACGCGGCCAGCACCTCGCGCCGGTCGGGGACGAGCGCGACCACGGCCGCGGTCGGCGTCTCGGCGCGGTGGTCGGCCACGAGGTCGGCTACGGTCACGTCCGTTTCGTGCCCGACGGCGGAAATGACCGGCACCACGGAGGCGAACACCGCGTCCGCAACGGCCTCCTCATTGAACGCCCACAGGTCTTCGGCACTACCGCCGCCGCGCCCGAGCACGATGGCGTCGAAGCACAGCCGGTTGTTCCGATGCAGCCAGTTGAGTTGTTTGAGCGCGTGGGCGATGTCGGCCGCGGAGCCTTCGCCCTGCACACGGGTGGGGCGCACGACGATCTCCGCGAACGGCCACCGCTGGGCGAACACCTCGATCATGTCGCGGACGGCCGCCCCGGTCGCGCTGGCGATCAGCCCGACGCGGCGCGGCGGGCGCGGCAACGGGCGCTTGCGCCGCGGGTCGAAGTAGCCCTTCGCCAGCAGCTTCTCCTTGAGTTCCCGCAGCGCCAGTTCCGCGGCCCCCACGCCCTTCGGCTGAAGCTCCTCGACGACGAACTGGTACTCGCCCTTCGGCTCGAACACCGTGAGCCGGCCGCGGGCGATGATCTCCATGCCGTTCTTGAGGTCGAACCGGAGCCGTAGATTGATGCCGCGGAACGCGACCGTCTTGATCTGGGCGACGCCGTCCTTGAGTGTGAAGTACCAGTGCCCGCTGTTGGCGCGGGTGAAGTTGGACACCTCGCCCGCGACCCACACGGACTGGAACTTCGCCTCGATGGTGCCGCGAACCTGTGCCGTCAGTTGCGACACGGTGAGCGGCTGCACGGTTGTTGGCGCGGTTGCGTTCATGGATGGCGAACAAGGTAGATCGGATCGCCCTGCTGATCGTTCATACAGCATAGCAACTGCAAGTGGCCGAACGCAGCGCGATCTTCCCACTCCTGGCGGATCAACAGCGCGTGCGCGCCGCTTGGGAGCAAGCGCGGGTCGGTGAGCTTCCGTACCGGCCGGGCGTAGTAGAACGTGACGCCCTCGTCCTTCAGCTTGAGTGCGTACAGCGGCGCGCCGGACGGGACGTGCGCCCGAAGCTCCGCACCCGTGGCCTCCGCGTTGCGGTTGGCCGTGCGCTGGGGGACGACCAGTTCCACGAAGGCGACTTTGGCGACGAGCCAACAGGTGAGGAAGGCAATCACCAGGCGAACCCGGAGCGTGAGCGACGGGGTGTGCAACGCGAGGAGCGACGGCGTCTCACCCCGTCGCTCACGCTCCGAGTTCGCCAACAGCCCCCACAGCCCCATCACACCCAGGCCCATCAGCCCCGCGCTCATGGGGAGCGCGTAGCGGACGTTATGGTTCGGCACCAGCGTCCAGAAGAGCACGTTCGGCCACGTCCAGCAGTGGAGCAGTTGCAGGAGCAGTTTGCCGCGCGCGTCCCACTGTGCCCAGAAGCGGCGGCGGAACGTGAGCAGTGCGAACGCCGACATCGGCAGGTGCGCCGCGAACACCGCGAGCGGGTACAGCACGAGTTCGGCCCACGGGTAGCCCTTGCTGGCCTTCGGCGCGAACCGGTACGCGGCCTCTTTGTGGATCGTTTCGGAGAGCGCGTCCCACCCCACCTGTTGCACCACCGCGACCGCCCACAGCGCGCACGCAACGCACGCGATGCCCACCGCGAGCAGGTGCTTCCAGCCCACAAGTAGCCGCAATTGCCCGCGCCACGCGAGGAGCGGGACCACGGTGAGGTAGAAGAACGCGGGCGCGGTCCACTTGGTCAACGTGCCGCCGGCGACGCACAGCAGCGCGCCGATCAGGTATGGCGAACGACGTTCGCCTTCGAGCGCGCGATGGAACAACACAATCGCGGCCGTGACCCAACCCACGAGTGTCATGTCGATTTCCGCACTCGGCACCTTGTCGAGCCACAGCACCGAACACGGCAGCAGCAGCGCCATCAGCAGCGCCGCGCGTTCGCCAACAACTCTGCGGAACAGCCCGTGCATCAGCACAACGGCGAGTGACGCGGCGAACACCGAAGGCAGGCGTGCGGTCGCGGCGGTGACTTCGCCGAAGGGGAGGCTGCACAGCCCGATGGCGGTGTAGTGGCCGGGTGGCTTGGTGAGGAACGGTTCGCCGTAAAGGACGGGGTAGAGCCAGTGCCCGTTGAGGCACTCGCGGCCGATGATCGCGCGCAGCGCCTCGGTGCGGTACAGCGGCCCCGCGTCCAGCCCGTACAGGAACAGGAACGCGCACCACGCCGCGATCAGCAGCGGCGCGAGCTGCGGGGAGAAGAGCGTCGCGAGTGGAATCGTGGGCCTCCGTGCCTTCCCTGGGACCGCGGGCGTCCCGCCCGCTACTGAACCTCTCCGTCAGGTCTGAAGACTTTCAATCGGCTTACTCTCATGCGAAGCAGCGGGCGAGACGCCCGCGGTCCCAGGGATCAACCGCCCCAGCACCACTGCGACGAGCGCCGCGGCCCAGCACAGCGCCGGTAGCCAGTCGCCGAACCGCGCGTATGGCGAACTGCGCGTGTCGATGGGCACCGCCATCGTGACGACGCCCATCACCTTCTTCGACTCGGTCCAGCCGCTCAGCGGGTAGTCGCCGAGGCGCACCCGGTCCTTGCCCGTGCGCTCCTCGCGCTCGCTCACGACCGGGCGCGGGAGCGCGACCACGCGGCCGTCGGGGTCGATCACCGCGCTCACGCCCATGTTCACCGCGCGCACCACCGAGCGACGGGCCTCGATCGCGCGGAACCGGCAGATCGCGAGGTGCTGCTCGTGCTCCTCGGTGCCGTCGAACCAGCCGTCGTTGGAGGTGGTTACGAGGACGTGAACCGGGTCGCTGGCGACGTACTGCCGCGCGAGATACGGGTCGGAGTCCTCGTAGCAGATGAGGCACCCGAAGGTGAACGCGCGGCCGTCTTTCGCGGTGAGCGGAAACCGGGTCCACGACTCGCCGGGCTTGCACTCGTAGCCCTTTTCGTAGGGCGTGAACCACCGCATGAACGGCAGTCGGTCGCCGAGCGGGACGTACTCGCCGAACGGCACGAGGGGCATCTTGTCGTAGCGCGCGAACGTCCGACCGCTGG
>SXHE01000873.1 GCA_005773755.1 Planctomycetia bacterium | reverse complement strand
GCTCGCGGTCCCGGCGATTGTACCCAGCTTACCGGACCGCCCGATGAGGTAAGCCGGAGAAATTAAGCGCCGCCTAAGTCGGTAGCCGATACGGGAAGTACACCCGGCCGCGCACGGACGCGCGCCCGATCAAACCGAAAGGAGTTCGCCATGCGGACCACTCGCGTGGGCCGATTACCGATCGCGGTTACGCTGTTCCTCCTCGGAACCGCGCCCGTGGCACAGGCCCAGTTCATTCCGCCCGCAACTTCGCACACCGCGACGCCGAATTTGGTGTACGCGGACTCGCCCCCGGCCGGCACCGCCAAGCCCGGCGACATGGCGAAGCTCTACGACAAGTGCCTCACCTGCGACCGCCCGATCAAGTACGGCAGCGTGTGCTGCAAAAAGCACAAGGGCTGCTTCCAGAAGGAAACCATCTTCGACTGGTCCATCGGCTGCGACCCCAAGAAGAAGGGCAACGGCGACGACAACGGCAAAGCCGATGACAAGAACAATGACGGGGTCAACGACGAAGGCGACGACAAGAAGGATGAACCGGAGGAAGACGAGCGGCTCAAGTCCGACCGGCCGGACTTCACGGAGGCGTCCTCGACCATCGGCCGCGGGCGGATCCAACTCGAAGGCGGGTACACCTACACTGGCGACCGCAGCGGCGGGGTGCGCACGGTCCGGCACAGCTACCCGGAAGTGCTGCTCCGCATCGGCATGTTCGCGGACTGGTTCGAACTGCGCCTCGGCCAGAACGTGTTCTCGGAGTCGGTGACGACCAACGGCGTGCGCCGGCGCACCACCGGTGCGTCCGACCTGTACCTCGGGGCGAAGTTCGCGCTAACCAAGCAGAAGGGCATCCTGCCGGAAACTGCGCTTGTCATACAGGGCACCGTGCCGAGCGGGGCGAACGCCTTCAGCGCAAACACCGGGACGTACGGGTTCAACTACTTGTTCAGTTGGGATCTGAACGACACGTTCTCACTGGCCGGGAGTTTCCAGGGGAACCGGGCCGTGGACGACACCGGCCGCGACTACTTCCTCTTCGCACAGTCCCTGTCGATCGGCTACAAGCTGGCGAAGAACCTGACCGGCTACACGGAGTGGTTCGCACTGTACCCGACGTTCGCGAACGACACCGGCGGCGGGGCGCAGCACTACCTCGACGGCGGCCTCCAGTACTTCCTGACGAAGAACTTCGCGGTGGACGTCCGCGCCGGCGTCGGCCTGAGCCGCAGCGCCGACGACTTCTTCGCCGGTGCCGGCTTCGTCGTGCGGTATTGAGTCGGAGAGGACAGAGGACAGCAAAAGCACAGAGGAATCCGCATCATCCAGTAATCTGATCTCTGTCCTCTGTCCTCTGTCCTCTGTCCTCTGATCCCCAATGATCGAGCGCGAGTTCGGCGTGCCGTTTCCCGGCGAAGCGGTCGAGCAGTCGAAGTGGACGCAGACGGCACTCAAGGCGATGCCGGACGGCCACCTCGACTGGCCCGCGCTGTTCGGTCGGCAAGCTCCTGTCGTGTTGGATTTGGGCTGTGGGAACGGCCGCTACCTGATCGGCTCGGCGCTCGCGCGGCCGACGCACGACCACCTCGGCGTCGATGTGCTCCCCGTTGTGATCCGGTACGCGCGCAAGCGCGGGAACCAGCGCGGCCTCGCGAACCTCAAGTTCGCCGTGCTCGGCGGGCGCGAACTGCTAGAGAAGCACGTCGCCCCGCACTCGGTGGGCGAAATCCACTGCTACCACCCGCAGCCGTACTACGACCCGGCGAAGGTTCACCTGCGCCTCGTCACGCCCCAGTTCCTGGCGCTGGTTCACCGCGCTCTCGCTCCCGGCGGGCGGGTCGTGATCCAGACCGACAACCCCGGATACTGGAAGTACGTTCGCGCCGTCGTGCCTGTGTTCTTCGACTTCCGCGAATTGCCGGGCCGCTGGCCGGACGCGCCGAAGGGGCGCACCCGGCGCGAGATCATCGCCACGCAGAAGAAGCTCCCGGTGTTCCGCGCCGAGTGCAACGCGAAGCTCGACCTGAGCGAAGCCGACGCCCTCGCGCTGGCCGAAGCGCTCCCGCCGCCGACCTTCGACGCGGACCGCCGCTTGCGTGACCTCGACCGGCTCGCGTAACATGCTGGGCGAAGGGAACACCGGCCCGCGATGAACCTCACCGACATTCCGCGGCTCGCGCGCAGCGCGGCGCGGCTGGCCGAGATCACCCGCACGCTCGCCAAGTACGGGCTGGCCGACGCCCTCGCGCGCCTGGACTCGAAGTTCGTGCGCGGGATCAGCTCCGTCACCGGCCTGCGCCGGCTCGCGGGGCTGACGCACGAGGCCCGCGTGCGGCTCGCGCTCACCGACCTGGGCACCACGTTCATCAAACTCGGTCAGGTGCTCAGCACCCGCCGCGACCTGATCGGCCCGGCGCTCGCCGACGAACTGGCGCTGTTGCAATCGCGCGTGCCGGCCGACCCGTTCGCGGTCACGCGCGCCACGGTCGAGGCCGAACTGAAGAAGCCGCTCGACGAGCTGTTCGCGACCTTCGAACCGGAACCGCTGGCGTCCGCGAGCATCGGGCAGGTTCACCGGGCCACGCTGCGCGGCGGGCGCAAGGTCGCGGTGAAGGTGCAGCACCCGGACATCGTCCGCCGCGTCACCGACGACCTGGCGATCCTGGCAGAACTGGCCGCGCTCGCGGAGAAGTACCTCCCGGAGTTCCGCACCTATCGGCCGGTCGCGGTGGTCGCGGAGTTCGAGCGCGTGCTGACGCGCGAACTGGACTTCCGCCGCGAACTGCGACACCTGCAACTGTTCCGGCAAGCGTTCAAGAACGACCCCGGCATCCGGTTCCCCGAACCGCACGCGCACCTGTCGAGCGGGCGCGTGCTGACGATGGAGCTGTTCGAGGGGGTGCCGTTCAACGAGCCGGACGCGATCAAGGCAGCGGGCGGCGACTTCGCGGACCTGGCGCGGCGCGGCGCGAAGGCGTTCCTCGACATGATCTTCCGCGACGGCCTGTTCCACGCGGACCCGCACCCCGGCAACCTGCTGTTCCTCCCGCCCACGCCGGAGTGCCCCGGCGGTGCGATCGGGCTGATCGACGCGGGCATGGTCGGCCGCTTCGACGACCGGATGCGCGCGAACATCGACCGCGGGGTCGGCGCGGTTCTGCGAAAAGATTCCGCCACGATCACGGAACTCATCGTCCAGATCGGCGACGTGCCCGCGCGGTTCGATCAGTCGGCCCTGGAGTGCGAGATCGCGGAGCAACTCGCGTTCTACCACGGGATGCCGCTCGAACAGTTCCAGTTCGGCACCGCGCTCAACGAACTGACCGACGCGATCCGCCGCTACCACGTCATGCTGCCGTCGCCGCTGGCGCTGCTGTTGCGTGTGCTGGTGATGCTCGAAGGGACCGGCCGGTTGCTGGCCCCGGACTTCAACCTCGTGGAACTGCTGGAACCGTACAAGAAGACGAGCATCTTGAAGAAGTTGTCGCCGAAGCGTGCGCTGTTGCGACTGGCGAACACGGTCGGCGACTGGGAAGAACTGGTCCGCGCGCTGCCCCGACAGCTCGGCTCGCTGCTGCGGATGTTTCAGCGCCACGAACTGGGGGTGGAACTGAGCCACCGGCACCTGGAACCGTCGGTCAACCGGCTGGTGTTCGGGCTGATGGTGAGCGCGCTGTTCGTGGGTTCGGCGGTGATGTGGGCCGCGAAAGCGCCGCCCCTGTGGCGCGACATCTCGATCTTCGGCGCGTTCGGCTGCGCCGTGAGTTCGCTGCTGGGCTACTACCTGTTCCGCGCGATCCAGCACTCGGGGCGATTGGAGGACCGCGACCAACCCTGACCGCCGTGTGCGGCGGCGCGGGGCTACACCTTCGGTCGCGGCGGGGGCGGCTTGGGCGCGGGGTGGGTCGAGCGCGGCGCGGCGGCGGGCGGGGCGTTCACCAGCGGCGGCGGCTTGACCGCGGGCGCGGTCGCGTTGCCGGTCAGCCACACGCGGGCCAGCGCCAGGGCCACGCCCTGCGGTCCGTCGCCGTCGGCCTCGACGGTCTTCCCCTCGGCGGCAAGGGTGCCGGTCCAGGTGCCGTCGGCCCGGCAGGTGATGGTCATCTGCGTTCCGGCCGGGAGCTGCTTGAACGCCTCGCCCTTCTTGGGGACGTTGGCGGCGGCCTGTTTCTGCTCCTCGTTCAACTTGGCGACGCACTCTTCGCAGCGCGTCTTCTGGAACTTGGCGAGCCGCTGCGCGCGGTACTTGTCAACGGCGTAGTGCTGGAACTCGCGCAGGCACCCGCACGCGCGGGCGACCATAGGGCGCGCGATCACATCCCCCGACGGCTGACCCATCTGACCGACCTCCCAGGGCGCACCGCCATGATACAACACGCGCGCCGTTTCGCCAGAGAGGGAGTTGCCCGAACCCGTTCGCGGTCACTTCGGGAGCCGCGCGATGATGCGCTCGATCTGCTTGCGGTGGATGCGGTGGTGCATCGCGGCCAGACGGTGCCACCCGATCGCGCTCAACGGGCCGAACCACGGGTGCCGGAACCGGACCTTCGTGCGCAGGTCGGGAACCGCGTCGACGCGCGCGAGGTAGTCGCGCGCGACAGTCTCGAACAGGTCGGGCGCG
>SXHE01000008.1 GCA_005773755.1 Planctomycetia bacterium | reverse complement strand
CGTGGACTTTGGGCACGCTCATGGGGCTACACTAGAGCCACAACGCCACCCGCGCAAGGCACCCCGCGAGGGAGATGGCACAACACCCAGAGCCTGCACAGGTTTAGGGCGTGACCGACCGCCAACTGCGTAACACCTAACGGGTAACATTTCAAGTGCCGCGACCCGGCCTCTACGACCTCGTATTATCCTTTAACAGCGAAGAGTCGGCGCGGAGGCAACTCTGGGTTCGCCCACCGAACCTGAGGGCGTAGACACATCACACCACGCTGAACGCGACCTCTTCGATGTCGCAACGCCCGCCCTTTTTGAACGGGCGCGGCATCGGTTGGGCCGCGCCCTTCGCGTCGACGGTGCGGCAGCGCAGCGTGTATTCGCCCACGTGCAGGCCCGGCAGCAGCGCGGCCCAGAACGCTTTCGCCAACCGCATCGGCCACTCCTTCGGCTTGCCGGCCGCGGTGAAGCCCATCGTGTCCTTCGGGATCGCACCGTCCGGCAGGTCGCCGCCCCACTTGGCGGGAGTGGGGAGGATGGTCGCGTCCTTCCACGGCGCGGTGGTGAAGTACGGGTCGTCCGCGTCCCATCCCTTCCCCTTCGGGCTGGCCCACACCTGCACCTTGGAGAGGCCCGAAATACCGGACTGCGCGTACCCGGTCAGCGGGATCGGCGCATTTGCCTTCACTGAGTCGGGGACGTGCAGTGTCGCGGCGAAGGTCTTCATCGGGCTGTCGACGTCGTTGTTCTGCTCGCCGTAGGTGTCGTTCGCGAAGAACCGGTTGCTGAGGACGATGTGCGTGATCCACTTCACGCACTTGTAGCCGTAGTGCTCCGGGGCGACGATGCGCACCGGTGCCCCGCGCGCGGGCGACAGCCACTCGCCGTTGAGCTTGTAGCAGGCGATCACCGGCGGCAGGTCGTCATAGTCTTCGAGCACACGGCCGATGGGGAGCGAGCCGCGGAACTGCTGCTTCGGGTCGTCGTTGTGGTAGCCGTAGTAATGCACGCGGCGCAGGTTCTCTTTCGGCTTCGCCAGCCACACGAGGTTGCGCAGCGGCACGCCCTCCCAGATGCCCATTCCGAGCGGGCAGCCGAGGTTCAGACACGTCATGATCTTCGGGAACCGGACCGCGTGCTTCTCGCCCATCTTCACGAGCGTGTCGAACTCGATGGCGGTGTTGTCCTGCTTCTTGAACTGCTTGCCGAGAGTGGCCGGGTGCTCCGGGTCCGCGACGATTTCGAGCTTCCACGTCTCGCGCGTGAGGCCCACTTCCTTCTTCTTTTCGAGCGGCAGTGAGTGCGGCACGGGCCGCCCGCGCGACACGTCCTGGAACTTCGCGGGAATCGTGAAGTAGCTTTCGAGCTTCTCCAGTGCCGGCGTCAGCTCCGCAGGGAGCGGATCAGCGGCGTGTGCCCGCGCCGCGACCGCGCCGCCCGCTGTGAGCGCCGCACCGCACCGCAGGAAGAACCGCCGCGACAGGTCGGTGTGTTCCGCGTCGTTCATACTCGCTCCCGGTTGGCGCGGTTTTTCGTAGGACAGGCTCAACGCCTTTCACACGAGAATACCACGGAGCGCGCGTCATGGCTTCAACTGTTTGCCGGTGGGGGATTCTGGGAGCCGCGAACATCGCCCGCAAGAACTGGAAGGCGATCTGGTGCGCGGAGAACGCTATCCTCACCGCGGTCGCGAGCCGCGAACCGGCCCGCGCGAAGGAGTGGCTCGACGCGAACCAGAGCGAGTGCCCGTTCCCGACCGCGCCGGTCGCGTGTGACTACGACGCGCTGTTGAAGCGCGCCGACGTGGACGCGGTGTACATTCCGCTGCCCACCGGCATCCGCCGCGAGTGGGTGGTAAAGGCCGCGAGCGCCGGCAAGCACGTCCTGTGCGAGAAGCCGTGCGGCCCGGACGCGACGGAACTGCGCGCCATGCTCGATGCGTGCAAGGCGAACGACGTGCAGTTCATGGATGGCGTGATGTTCATGCACAGCAAGCGCCTGCCGCTGTTGCGCAGCGCGATCGATGACGGCGAAACGGTCGGGCAACTCCGGCGGATCGCGTCGCACTTCAGCTTCGCGGCCGGCGACGACTTCCTGACGAACAACATTCGCGTCTCGAAGGAGATGGAACCACTCGGCGCGCTCGGCGATTTGGGGTGGTACAACATCCGCTTCTCGCTGTTCGCGATGAAGTACGCGATGCCCACGAAGGTGTGCGGCCGGATTCTGACCGAGCACGCGAGCGGCGTTCCGCTGGAGTTCAGCGGCGAACTGTTCTGGCCGGTGGGTGTGAGCGCGTCCTTCTACTGCTCGTTCAACACCGAGCTACAGCAGTGGGCACACGTCAGCGGGACGAAGGGGAGCATCGGCCTCCGCGACTTCGTGCTGCCATACTTCGGCTGCGAGTCGGAGTTCGTGGCCGACAAACCGGTGTTCGCGGTGAAGGGCACGCGCTACCACTGGGAGAGCCACCCGAAGCGGTACGCCGTGCCCGAGTACAGCGACGGCGCGCCGGACGCGGCGGAATCGAACATGATCCGCACGTTCAGCGGCCTCGTGCTGTCGAAGACGCTCGACTCGTTCTGGGGCGATGTGGCGCTGAAGACGCAATCGGTGCTCGATGCGTGTCTGGCCTCGGCGCGCCAGGGTGGCGCGCTGGTCTCGTGCTGACGGTCACGAGCCGCCGGGCAACGGGGCGGGCGCGCCGGCCGGTTCGGGGATCGCGTCCGGCTCCGGTTGCTGCGCGACGCGCCCGGCCCGCAGTTCCGCCGGCGGTTCCTTGATGTCCCACGCCAGCCGGAACAGTCCCAACAGCTTGATGAACTGGTAGGTCATGTCGAGTTCGTACCACGCGAACCCGTGCCGCGCGGAATACGGGGCACGGTGGTGGTTGTTGTGCCAGCCGTCGCCCATCGCCAGATAGCCCAACACCGCGTTGTTGCGGCTCCCCTCGCCGGTGTCGAACCGTTGCTTGCCGAACAGGTGGCCGATCGAGTTCACCGCGAACGTCACCTGGAACACCAGCACCACGCTCAGGCAGTAGCCGTAGATCAGCCCGTTCAGTCCCAGTACCGCGTAGCACGCACCGGCCATCAGCAGGCCGGGGATCATCCACAGGCGGTCGAGCCAGACCAGCTCGCGGTACTTCGTGAGGTCGTGGACGCTGCGCTCGTCCGGGTGCATCAGGTCTTGGGTGAACAGCCAGCCCATGTGCCCGTGCAGGAACCCGCCCACGACCGGCGAGTGCGGATCGTTCGGCGTGTCGGAATGCTTGTGGTGCAACCGGTGGTGGACGACCCACCAGAGCGGCCCCTTCTGGAGTGCGGCGCACCCGGCGGCGGCGAGCAGGAACTGGAACCAGCGGGTGGTCTTGAACGACCGGTGCGAAAAGTACCGGTGAAACCCGGCGGTGATGCCCAGCCCGTAAATGCGTGTGCCCACCAGCACCGCTACGACCGACCAAATAGTGAACTCGACGAACGGGATCGCGGCCAGCGACAGGTGAACGAGAATCAGCGGCGAGAGCGAGAGCGCGACGCGGGTCGCACGATACCAGGTCGGGCGCGTGTGGGCGGTGGGGGCCAACGGCGCGGCGGGAGCGGTCTGCATTGAGGGGGGACCGGGTAAGGGTGTCCCGGCCGTCCGGGGATCGTGCGAGTCGTTCTCGACCGTTCATCGGCGAGTTCGGAGTGGAAAATGTACCCCACGACGGGCCGAGAATCGACCGCGCTTCGGCCCGTTCGGCCATTTAGTAAACTGGGGGATTTGGCCGGCCGACCTCCCGTGGGCACTTGCTCCGCGCCGGGAATGTGTTAGCCTGCGCGTCTTCACTACCCGCGGAGGCTCGCCCGTGTTCGGTTCATCCGCTCTCGACGTCGCCATCGGTCTCGCTTTCCTGTACCTGCTTCTGAGCCTCATCTGCACCGCCGTCAACGAGCTGATCGAAGCGATCATCCGCCGGCGCGGAGCGTACCTGAAAGACGGCATCAAGGAACTGCTGGGCGGGAGCGGCGCGAACGCGCTGCTCCAATTCGTCTACAAGCATCCGTTCGTTGCCTCGCTTTACAGCGGCACATTCGGCACGAAGGACGTGCGGCTGCCGTCGTACATCCCGTCGCGCCAGTTCGCGCTCGCCCTCCTCGACCTCGTGCTCCCCGCCACCGCGGATCAAAAGTCCGGTGCCGCGCTCGCGACCGCGGGCGCGTCAAAGGACGCTGCGGCCGTTTCCGCGCAGGTGAAGGCGCTCCGCGACGCCGTGGCACACTCCGCGACCCTCACGGACTCGGTCAAGATCGCGCTGCTGGCGCTGATCGACGCGGCGGGCGACGACCTCGAGCGCATTCGCGACAACCTCGAGAAGTGGTACGAGGGCACAATGGACCGCGTGGCCGGCTGGTACCGCCGGCACCTGGTGCGCATCAGCGTGGCCGTCGGCACCGTGATGGTGATCTTCCTGAACGCGGACACGTTCGCCATCGCCGACAGCCTCGCACGCGATCAGACGTTGCGCATGTCGCTGGCAGCCGCGGCCGAGAACTACGTCAAGAACTCGCCCCCCCAACCGACCCCCGCGCAGCAGGACGCGAGCGCGAAGGAGCGCATCCGCGACGTGGCGAAGCAGGTGAACGAGGCGAAGGCGTTCGGCTGGCCGCTGGGCTGGGACCGGAGCGACCCGCGGACGATTCCCCGGATCGACACGAAAGACGGTGACGAGTTGGCGGCGACGTGGCGGGCGATCGGGGCGTGGCTACTCAAGGCGCTCGGCTGGGCCCTCACCGCGGTCGCGGTCAGCATGGGCGCGCCGTTCTGGTTCGACCTGCTGAACCGCATGGTCGCGGTGCGCTCGACGATGAAGCCCAAGGACGGAACGCACTCCTAGCGCGCGGTCACTCCACCGTCACACTCTTGGCGAGGTTGCGCGGCTTGTCCACGTCGCACCCGCACAGGAGCGCGATCTCGTAGGCGAGCAGTTGCAGCG
>SXHE01000872.1 GCA_005773755.1 Planctomycetia bacterium | reverse complement strand
GCCGGTGAGGGGCAACGCACAAGAACCGGCCGGCTGACGCCGGCCGTTCGCCTCACTCGAACAGTTCCGCGCCCGCGGCGAGGCGGTTGGGGATCAGCGGGCGGTCTTGCCAGTGGCCGTCCGCGGTGACGGTTTGCAGGAACTCGCTCCGCACGAACTTGTATCGCCCGGCGACCGCGCCGTTTTCTTCCACCTTCACGTACAGCCCTTCCATCACGCCGCTGAGGTCCGTTTGGCGCACGGCCCGCTCCACGTCCCAGCCGAGGCGCGCGACGTCGGCTCGGAACTGGGCCGGAGCTTCGGGCGTCACAAAGTGCGACGGCCCGACCATCGCGCGGAGCGCGTCCTCGCCGGGGAACTCGCCCGCGAACAGCACCTTCACCGGATGCAGCGACAGCCCCGCGAGCAACGCGCCGCGCCGCGCGGTGTCGAGGAACGCGCCCGTCGCCGTGTCGAGTACGTCGAACTCCATGAAGTAGTGCGGCAGGGCATCGTAGTAGACGGTGTGCTTCGCGTAGAGCCACTCGCCGTACATGACGAACCGGTCCGCGAGCCGGTCGAGCAACTGGTCGGTCAGCGCCCCGGCCCACTGCTTCAGCAGGTCGAACTGCCGCTCGCGCGGCCCACCCGTCAGGTAGTGCCCGCGGCTCTGGAGCAGGAGCGAACAGTCGGTGTCGAAGCTGACGCCACAGTTCGCCCCGTCCATCTTTTCTTCGACGACAACGTGCTTGCCCTCAAGCTCGGACATGGGTATCGCGTCGAGGTCTTCGTCGCCGGCCTGGAGGCGCGAGCCGACGAGGTGCCGCGTGCGGGGGTATTTGCGAATGGCGTTCATAACGACCTTCAGCAAGCGGCGCGGGTGAGCGAGCGGCGCGGCGTAAGCCCGCCGGTGAACTGTCGGGACACGGATTCCGCCGGCAAGGTTCATGTCGGCAGTCGTGGTGGACGATATTCCACATGAACGCGCGGTCAAATCTGTGCAACTGACCTTGCGCCCGCGCGCCGGGTGGGGGATCATCCTCCCTCGCCCGTTATCCAATCTGGGGGTTCATCATGGCCGAGAAGACCGGGCTGATTCCGCACCTCGTGGTGAAGGGTGCGGCGCAGGCGATCGAGTTCTACAAGGCGGCGCTGGGGGCAACCGAGATGTCGCGGATGCCGACCGAGGACGGGCGGTTGATGCACGCGGCGCTCCAGATCGGCGACGCGCTCCTGTTCCTGTGTGACGACTTCCCCGAGTACTGCGGCGGCATGGCCCGCTCCCCGCAGGGGCCGTCGCCGGTTACGCTGCACCTGTGCGTGGACTGCGCCGACACGTCCATCGCGACTGCCGCCGCCGCGGGTGCGACCGTGACGATGCCGGCCAGCGACATGTTCTGGGGGGACCGGTACGGTCAGATCGTGGACCCGTTCGGTCACGCCTGGTCGTTCAGCACCCCGCTGAGCGCCGAGCGCAAGGCGGAAGCCGAGAAGAAGTGGGCCACGGAGAACCCGTTCGGCAAGACCGCCGCCGCGTGACGCTCAGGCGTGAGCGTGAGAAGACGGCGGGGCGTCGCCCTCGATCACGGCGCGGACGACCTGGTCCTGGCGGAACGGCTTGAACAGGACGTGTCTCATGCCGTCGGCGCGCGCCTTCACGATGGAGTGGGCCACGTCGTAGCCGAACCCGGTCGTCAGCGCCACGGTCGCCCGCGGGCTTGCGGCCCGCAACCGCTGGTAGCAATCGTAGCCGCCCGTATCGGGCGGCTTCACTTCTTGAAAGATCGCGTCGTAAGTGCCGGCCGAGGCCAGCGCGATTCCGTCGATCCCGGTGGCCGCGGTCTCGGCCGTAGCGCCCAACCGACCGAGCAGTAGATGCGCTTGCCGCCGCAACCGCTCGTCCGATTCGATCACCAGAATGTGCTTGCCGAGCAGCGGTTGCGCGCTCGTGGGCGTGGGTGCCGCGACCATGTTGCGGCCGACGCGCGCGATGCCGTCCTTCACCTTCCGGGCCGCGTCGAGGACGCTCCGCAAGCGGGCCGCTGCGTCGGGGTCGGCCGCGCCGACGCGGTCGAGCAGCACGCTCGTCCCGGCCAGCACCTCGTCGAGCGACAGCGCCACTTCCTTGTTCACGGCCTCGATCAACTCCCCGGCGGTACACACCTGTTGCGCGGTCAGCAGGTCGAGCGTGTGTAGCGCGGCGGCGATCTCCTTCGAGAACAGTTCGGTGAACTGGAGGTCGTCCGGGCCGAACCCGTTGACGCGCGGACTTTCGACGTTGAGCGTGCCGATCACCTCGTCCTGGAACTTGAGCGGCACGGTCATGGAGCTGCGCGCCCCGGCGGCCCCGGCGAGGTAGTGCGGGTCGTGGGCGGCGTCTTCGCACAGGTAGCTCTGACCGGTGGAGGCGACGAACCCGGTCACACCGTTGCCGGTCGGCTTCGCGTACAGAACCCGCTTGGCCGCTTCCGGCAGCATCCCGTCTTCGAGCAGCGGTTTCAGTTCGCCCGTGGAGCGGTCGAGCAACCGCACCTCGATGGTGTCGTACTTGAGCAGGTCGTGGATGGTGCGGCGCAGGTTGGCCTTCAGTAGTTCGACGCGGGCCTCGACGTTCATGTCGGTGAGCTGGTCGGCGTCGAGTCCGGCCAGTTCGCGGCCGGCGGCGTGGAGCGCGTCGAGCTTCTGCTGTTGGACCACCTCCGCGGTGACGTCGCGGACGAGCGCGATGAACCCGGAAACGGCCCCGTCCGCGCCGAACGCCGGGCGCACGTCCACTTCGAGGAACGGCTGTTCGCGGTTGTCCGGGCAGTGGAGGCGGAGCGAGGTGGGAACACCGCGGCGGGCCGGCGCGAGCGGGTCGATGATCCGCGACTGGCTCGGCTCGCTCCACGCCGCGCCCGCTTCGACGACGGTCTCGACGGCCGCGAGCCGGGTGCCCAGCGCCGCGAGCAGCGGTTGCCCCGCGGGGTCGGCCGGGGAGAGCGCGCGGAACACCCGGTTGGCCCACACCACCACGCCCGAAGCGTCGAGGACCGCCAGCCCCTTCTCGATGTGGCCGATGATGAACTCGTCGCGACGGAACCGTTCGAGCATACCGGCGACGACGTCCGGGGTCGCAACCACGGCCGCGACCCCGCCGGCGCGCAGCCGGCGGGCGACCTCTGCCGGGTCGTTGGACACCGGTTCCACGTCGGCGGCGGCGGCCAGCGCCCCATCGAGCGGCCCGACGGACGGGCCAATCAGCAACACGCGGGGTCGGTCGGTCACGACACCTCCGGGCACATTTCGGTCAGCGGGGAATTATACTCGCTTTCGCCCCGCTCCCACAAGCGCTCGCGATGAGGTAGACTGTTTGTGAGGTGCCAATCATGTCGGTTACGTCGGCCACGCTGCTCGAACGACTGAAGGACGCCCGCGACGCGGACGCCTGGACCCGGCTCGTCGAACTGTACGCCCCGCTGATCCGCGGCTGGGCCGAGCGGCTCAACGTGCGCGGGGCCGACGCCGACGACCTGGTGCAAGAGGTCATGACGGTCGTGGTCCGGCGGTTCCCCGAGTTCGTTCACCCGGAGAAGCCCGGCGCGTTCCGCGGGTGGCTGCGCGCGATCGCCGCGAACTGCGCGCGAACCGTGTGGAAGAGCCGCAAGGTGCAGCCGGCCGCGCCGGGCGGCACCGACTTCGGCAGCTACCTCGCACGGCTCGAAGACCCGGCCGACGACTTCGCGCGGGCCTGGGAGCGCGAACACGACCTGCACGTTACCCGCAAGCTGATCGACCGCATCAAGGGCGACTTCGAGCCGCGCACCTGGGAGCTGTTCCGCCGGTTCGTACTCGACGGCCTTTCGGCGGAAGAGGTCGCGGCGGAAGCCGGCACCAGCTCCAACGCGGTGTACATCGCCAAGTCCCGCGTCCTGGCGCGCTTGCGCGAAGAGGCCGGCGGGCTGCTGGGGTAGCGCTACACCCCGGAGATCACGACCGAGTACCCGCGGTTCTCGATCACCGAGCAGTCGCCGAAGATGTCGAAGATCAGTGGCATCACGGCGGTCGGCATCTTGGTGACGATGTAGTACCGGCCGCCGGGCCGCAGCAGGTCGCGCGAGCCTTCCACGAACAGGCGCGTGATTTCCGATTGCGCGTAGTACGGCGGGTTCGCCAGGATCACGTCGAAGGCGTTCGCCTCCAGCCCCTGCAATCTCGTCGCGGTGACGAACCGCGTGTTGGTAATACCGTTGGCTCTCGCGTTCAGTTCGGCCAGCGCGATGGCCCGCAGGCTGCTGTCGATGAACGTGACCCGGCCGTTCGGCCCGGCCTGTTGCCCGGCGAGGCACCCGACCGCGCCGTTGCCGCACCCCAGATCAAGCACGCCGTCGCGCTCGTGAATCTCCGCCACTTCGAGCATGGCCCGCGAGCCGTTGTCGAACCGGCCGTAGCTGAACGTGCCGGGCCGCGACACGAACTCCATCGACGCGCCCTCGCCGATGCTCGCGTGGTACTTCACCTCGTGCCGCCGCCGCTCCCTGCTTTCTTCATGCTTCGTGCTGAAGAACGCCATGCCGGTTTCGCTCGCGGGCGTCTCGCCGCACTTGCCGAAGATCTTCTTCTGGAGTTTCGCGAACTGACT
>SXHE01000871.1 GCA_005773755.1 Planctomycetia bacterium | reverse complement strand
GTGCCGGAACACGTTCTCCAGCACCACCACCGCGTCGTCGATCACGATGCCGACCGCGAGGATCAGGCCCAGCAGCGTCATGTTGTTGAGCGAGAACCCCATCACGTCCATGAACGCGAACGTGCCGACGATGCTGGTCGGCACCGCGGTCGCGGCGATCAGCGTGGCGCGCCAGTCGCGCAGGAAGATGAAGATCGTACCGACCACCAGGAACGCGGCCAGCACGAGGTGAAACTTTACCTCGTCGATGGACCCCTTGATGAACTTGGACTGGTCGCGGATCACCTCGGCCTTGATGTCGGGCGGGAGGTTGGCTCTGATCTTCTCCAGTCGCGCCTTCACCGCCTCGGCCACGGCGACCGTGTTGCCACCGGACTGCTTCTGGATGATGAGGCTGACCGCGACGTTGCCGTCCAGCCGCGACTTGCCGCGCGGCTCCTCGACCCCGTCGGTCACGTCCGCCACGTCCTTCACCCGGATCACCGTCTTCAGCCCGTCCTTCGTGACGCGGGTGGCGACGATGATGTTCTCGAACGCTTCGACCGTGGGGACGCGGCCGGTCACGCGGACGGTCTGTTCGACCCGGCCCCCGTCCACCTTGCCGCCGGGCAGCTCGATGTTCTGAGCGGCCAGTGCCCGGCGCACGTCCTCGGCGGTCAGGTTGTAGTCGGGGTCGCGCAGCCGCGCCGGTTTCAGCGTCACGTTCACCGCCCGCTGCTCGCCGCCGACCAGCACCACCGCCCCGACGCCGGTGACCGATTCCAGGTCTTCCTTGATCTGCTTCTTCGCGATCTCGGTCACCTCACGCAGCTTGCGGCCCGGCCCGCCGGACACGACGACCGTGACGACCGGGGCCGCGTCCAGGTTGAACTTCTCCACGGTCGGCGGGTCGGTGCCGTAGGGGAGCCGCGGGAGCAGCGTGGACAGTCGGTCGCGCACGTCCTGCGCCGCGATGTCGCCGTTGCGCTCCAGCTTGAACCCGATGACGACGGTGGAGATGCCCTCGCGCGTGGTGGACCGCAGTTCGTCGATCCCGGAGACGGTGTTCACCGCCTCCTCGACCGGGCGCGTGACGCTCGACTCCATCTCCTCGACGCCCGCGCCGCGCAGCGTGGTGGTTACGACGACAACGGGCACGTCCACGT
The DNA here is from genome assembly GCA_005773755.1 of Planctomycetia bacterium. Classification (GTDB taxonomy): domain Bacteria; phylum Planctomycetota; class Planctomycetia; order Gemmatales; family Gemmataceae; genus Gemmata. The sequence continues at coordinate 4,217 of SXHE01000871.1, read as the reverse complement.
TGGGGAACAGTTCGACGCCGAGCCGCCCGTACGACGCCAGACCGAGCACCACCGGCCCGAGCACGAGCATCGTGGTGAACACCGGCCGCCGAATGCAGAGGTCCCAGATCGACATTACGCGCCCCGAAAAGGCAGAGAAGATTCACCACAAAGGCACAAAGGGCACCAAGAAGACACAAGGGAACACGGGTTTCAAACCAACGCATTCTTTGTTCTTGCTCTTCTCTGTGTCCTTTGTGCCTTTGTGGTTCATGTTTCTTGCTTCGTCACCGCACCCGGATCGGCGATCCCTCGACCAGTTGCGACTGCCCGCTGGTGATGACCTTCGCGCCCGCGGGCAACCCGCCGACCTCGATCCAGTCCTTGTCGCGCGTCCCGATCGTCACCTCGACCACCTTCGCCTTGTCGCCGTTCACGACGAACACCTTGTTCACCCCGGCGAACTGCACCAGCGCTTCCGGCGGCACGGTCGTGACCGTTTCCGAGCGCACGACGATATCGGCCTCGGCGAACCCGCCGGCCTTCAGCCTGCCGTCGCCGTTGCGCACGGCGATGACCACGCCGAACGTGCGCGTGCCGGTGTCCGTGAGCGGGCTGATGCGGGCGACCGTGCCGGTGAACGGCTTGTCCGCGTGCGCGATGACGCGCAGCTCGACCGTCTGCCCGACGGCCACCTCCGGCTGGTACTTCTCCGGCACCGCGGCCCCGAACTTCAGCGCGTGGTCCAGCACCAGCCGGTACGAGTTCGTCACCGGCATCGCCTCGACCTGCGTACCGACCGACACGCGCTTTTCGGCCACCGCGTACTTCATGGGCGTGCTGGTCGTGCCAAACAGTTGGAGCCAGGTGTCCCATTCCGCCGGCGACGGGGCGTACAGTTTCGTGTCCGCGAGCTTGCGCTCGGCGTCGTCCAAAGCGGCCTTGAGCCGGCGGGCGTTGCTGAGGACGACGCGGGCGTCCGTCAGGGCCAGTTCGACGCGCGCCTCGGCCACCGCGAGCCGGTTCACCGCGGAGTCGAGCGCCTGGCGCGACTCGGCCCCGTTCTTGACGCCCTCCGCGATCCGTGCCTGTTCCGACTTGGCGAGCGCGAAGTTGGCCCGCGCCTCGACCACGGTGTCCAGTTTCTCGATGTGCGCCTCGAACGCGACATCGGTGAGCGACAGGTCGGGCAGTTTCAGCCGGCGCAGCTCGGCCGTGTAAGCGGGCCGGGCGTGCTCCACGGCGATCCGGTACTCGGTCGGGTCGATCTCCAACAGCAACTCGCCCGGCGCGACGCGGTCGCCGATGTCCTTGTTAACGCGGAGCACCTTGCCGCCGACCTTTGGGGCCAGCATCACGTCCTCGTAGGGGAACAGCGTGCCGACGACCGGCACCGTGCGGCGCAGCGTCTGCGGCTTCGCGTCGGCCACCGTGACCGGCACCGGCTTCGGTTCCTCCGGCGCGGTGGACGTGCCGGGCTTGGGGCCGCACGCGGGGACGAGCAGGAGAAGGGGAATCAAGAAGAAACCCCACCCCCCAACCCCCTCCCCTGTGCGGGGAGGGGGAGAAAGAGGTTCGCAACTCGCATCAGGTAAGTGGCGCGCGTGAGGTTTCACGCGAGTGCTCCCCCTCCCCGCACAGGGGAGGGGGCCGGGGGGTGGGGTTGCCTTCGCCTCGCGCTTCATCGCGTCTCCTCTTTCGAGAGCAGCCCGTTCATAATCACGTCCAGCACGTCGGCCGCTTGTGTGTCGGGGTCGTTGGGCCGGCTGGTGAGCAGGTTTGTCAGAATGGTGCCGTACAGCAGGTCGCCGATGACCGCGAAGAACCGCTCCGCCGGGAGCGCGCGGATCGCCCCGGACTCGACCAGTCGCGCGAAGAACGCCTGGTGCTTGCACTCCATCTCGTCGTCTTTGGTGACGAAGTACAGCGGCCGGTGGTGGTGCGGGAACGCGGCCCGCTCCTGGATGAACAGCTCCACCATCTCCGGCCGGCGGTGGAAGAAGCCGAGGTACGTCCGCACCGCGCCGCGCATCAGTTCGGCCCCGGCCAGCGGCTGCGTCATCACCGCGTCCATCTCCGCTTCCAGTTCCTTCAGCCCGCGCTCGACGGCGCTGAGGAAGAGCTGTTCCTTCGTGGGGAAGTAGCGGTAGACGGTGCCGTTGCCGACGCCGACGTGGTTAGCGATGGTCTGCACCTGCGTGTTGGCGAAGCCGTATGTGGCGAACACGCGCGCGGCGGTATCGAGAATCTGCGCCTTACGGCGGGCTTCGAGACCGGGGTCTTTGGGTCGCCCCGGCTTGCGGTTCTCGGTCGCGCTCATCACCGTGCCCCAGACAAGAGGGAAGAGCCGTGCGGCTCGCACAGGGACCGATTCTTTGGATGATGGATTCGTCCGTCCGCAAATAGTATAGCCTTTGTGACAAAAGCGACAAGCCCGATATTCCGAAGAGAGACGCGCGAAACACCCGCGCATCCGACCGGGCGCAACTCGCGGCAGACGTTGGGATTGGATCGCCGGGAGCGACGGGAGGAAGTGGCGAAACCGGGCGTTTGGACACCCGGTTTTGGGAGCGATCACTCCGCCAACAAGTGCGCGAGCAGTTCCTTTTGCACCGCGGGGTTGCCGGCGACAAGGTCCGGGCGGTAGGGGTCGAACGCGGTCCCGTCGGTGGCGCAGAGCGTGCCGCCGGCCTCCGCGATCAGCACGGCCCCGGCCATCACGTCCCACGGGTAGTTGTCGTAGGCCCAGTAACCGTCGAACCTGCCCGCCGCGACGTAGGCCATGCTCAGCGCGGTCGAGCCGTTGCGCCGTAGCGACTGTGCGTGCGCCGTCAGCTTCCGCCACGCTTCCAGGTTCCGCAATTGCTTCTGGAGGTTCGCGGGGAACCCGGTGCTGAGCATCCCGCCGGCCACGTCGGGCACGCTGCTCACGCGAATCGGCTTGTCGTTCAGGGTCGCGCCGAGGCCGTGCGCTGCGGCGAACAGTTCGTTCTGGCGCGGGTCGAGGGTGACGCCGACAATCGCGCGGCCCGCGTGCCACAACCCGATGGAGACGCAGTACGCGGGCACGTCGTGGGCGTAGTTGGCGGTGCCGTCGAGCGGATCGACGACCCACGCGGGCGGCGCGTCGGCGGCCGGGCGCACGTCGCCGGGCGACTTCCCGACCGAGTCCTCTTCGCCGATGAAGATGTGATCGGGGAACCGGCCCATCAGCACGTCTTTGACGAGCTTCTGCGAGGCTTCGTCGGCCTCGGTTACGAGGTCGGCGCGGTACTTCTCGCGAATGGTGAACTTGCCGCGCCAGCGCTCCAGTTCGGCGGCCCCGACGCGGGCGGCCTCGATTGCGGCGCTCAAGTACTCACGCAGGCGAACGGGGTCGGTGCTCATGCGGGAATGATACGAACTGCCCGCGCCGCGACGAACGCCGCGCGCGCGGCTACCATAACGCCACCCGACTCTTCGTGAGGACGCCATGCCCGCCACCGCGACCGCGACCCAGACCCTCGCCGACCGCTACACCGCGGCGTTCCCCGGATCGAAGAGCCGGTTCGAGCAGGCGAAGGGGCTGTTCCCGTGCGGCGTCACGCACGACGCCCGCATGATGGACCCGTTCCCCATCTATGTGTCGCACGCTTCTGGCGCACACAAGTGGGACGTGGACGGCCACAAGCTCACGGACTACTTCGTCGGCCACGGCTCGCACCTGCTCGGCCACTGCCCGGACGATGTGGTACGCGCCGTGCAAGAGCAGATGTCGAAGGGCACGCATTACGGCTCGTGTCACGACCTCGAAATCGAATGGGGGCAACTCGTCCGCAAGCTGGTGCCGAGCGCTGAGCGCGTGCGGTTCACCGGCAGCGGCACCGAGGCCACGCTGATGGCGCTGCGGCTGTCGCGGTTGTACACCGGGCGGCCGAAGTTCCTGAAGTTCCACGGCCACTTCCACGGCTGGCACGACTACGTCACCGTCGGCGCGGACTTCCCTTACGATGCACCCGGCGTGCCCGGCGTGCCGGACGACGTGTCGCGGTTCTGCGTCGCGATCCCGCCGAACGACCTGAACCGCGTCGAGGAGGCGCTGAAGGCCGACCCCGAAATCGGCGCGGTGCTGTTGGAACCGACCGGCGGGCACTGGGGCACGGTGCCGATTCGCGGCGCGTTCCTGAAGGGACTGCGCGAAGTCTGTTCGCGCCAGAACCGGCTGCTGATCTTCGACGAAGTGATTACCGGCTTTCGCG
>SXHE01000870.1 GCA_005773755.1 Planctomycetia bacterium | reverse complement strand
GCTGTCGTAGGAGACGGCGCTGATGCGGCCCTTGTTGAAGTCCTCAAGCACCATGCTCTTGAGCAGGTCGTTGATGTCGGTTTCGGGGAACGTCAGATCGACCCGCGCGTCGCCGTCCACTTCGCCGCTGCGCGAGAAGTACCCGACGCCGCTGTTCAGCAGCACGACGCGGGTGATCGGCAGGCTGACCGCCGGCTTCAGGTCTTGCTTCGCCTCATTCGCCGCGAACACGCGGTCGATGCCCACCGCCGCCCCGATCCCTAGCACGCCGGCGACCGGCGCGACCATCAGCCATTTGCTCGCCATGACAATTCCCCGAAAAGTGTGTGGCCCCGGTCGGGGCGCGGGAGTGCTTGAGTCTCAGATATGGAGACGAGCCTGCCCGCACCACGGATTGCGGCGCGGCCGATGTTACAGGTTGTTACGCGATGCCAGTCGGCTGCCAGACGAGGATCTCGCCCTTGCCCGGCACGGAGGAATCGCCCAGGTGCCGGCGGTAGCCGCCGTTGGCGGTGGGGAGCGCGAAGCCGAATCGCGCGAGGTGCTTGGCGTACAAGCCGATGAACGACGGGTTGTAGAGGGCCGCGGTCGCGAACGTCGGCATCAGTTTGAGCGGTTTGAGCGAGATGATGGTGCCGCGCTGCATCCACGCCCCGGTGCGCAGTTCGGCCCCGCTCATCAGCACGATGGTGCCGCCCTTCATCTGGAGACCGGCGAAGTCGCGCACCGGGCCGCCGACGGCGATCAGCCCGCGCTTCATGCGCATCCCGATCTCGATGCCCGCGCTTCCGCCCACGATGATCGTGCCGCCGCTCATGCCGCTGGCGCTGCCGCGGTACGCGGAGCCGAGTTGCTGGCCGGCGTTGCCGCGAACGTGGATCGTGCCGCCGCTCATCTCGCCGCCGAGCCAGTCGGTGACGTTGCCCGTCACCTCGATGGTGCCGCCCTTCATGTACGCGCCGACGTGCATCCCGGCGTTGCCGGTGATGGCGACGCGCCCGTGCGTCATCAGCCGACCGATCCACTTCACCTTCGAGAGGTCGCCGCGCAACTCGATCTCGTCGGAGCCGTCGCCTTCGACCGTGAAGTGATCGTCGAGCCGGTGCTGGCGCTTGCCGAGCATGACCGGCAAGGCGCGCACGGCAACATGCGCCAGCGGCGCGAGCACGTCCGGCGACAGGCACTCCGCTTCCAGCGGCACCGTGAGCGACGATTTGAGCGTGAGGGTGAGCATGGAACTCCACTACAACCAATCGAAGTAACGAATCCACCACGAGCGTATCCAGCCAACTCCCGCGGCATGACCGTCATACGGCGTGTGCAGCACTTCCGCCGGAATGTAAACGTATCCGTGCTGCGCGAGTAGGTTCTGAATAACTTGCAACGTTCCTTCCGGTACAGGGTTGTCGTTGCTCACCGTGACCATGTCTCCGAAGTTGCTGAACCGAATCCATGCCACGAGAGGGTTCTGCAACGGGAGTGTAATCTCGCTGTGAAAGCTCGCATCTTGAATGTAGCTACCCGTCTCACTGTGGAGAGTAGTCCCCAGCGCGGCAGAAAGTGACTCCACGAACTGCGCAAATTGGTTCTCTGCTCTCTGCCAATCAAACCCCGGTGGCCGTTCCCAGTGGGTCGGGTGGTCGTGTCGCCGGAGTAGCTCTTGGTAGTCCATTGGCGTGTGCGTGTTACGTCGGCGTGATGCACGCCCCGCACTGATGCACTTCTAGCCCGTGGACGCACTCTTCGGCCACGGGGTAGTTCTCGAACGACATCGTGTAGTGCTGCTGGAACAGCGGGCGCAGGTAGTCCTCGATCGTCTCGTCGTACACCGGCTTCGACGCGAACTGAGTCCCCTCGATCGAGTTCCTCAGCTCGCCCTCTTCGATAATCACGGTACCGGCCTTGATGACGAACCGCGGGTACGCGAACATCTCCATCGCGTTGGCGCGCTCGTTGAAGATGGCGACGTCCGCGTCCGCGCCGATGCCGAGGTGCCCCTTCTGCGGCAGGCCGAGCGTCCGCGCCGGCCCCGCGCTGGTGATGATGGCGATTTCATACAGCGTGTACTCGCGGTCCAGTTCCGGCAGCACGATGCGCGGCAGCACCTTCTCCGGCAGCTTCTTGATCTCCTCCTTGCGGAAGTCCTTGTCCATCAGCAAGCGAACGATTTCCGGGTAGCGCCAGAAGCACGCGCCGTTCGGGTGGTCGGTGGTCAGGCTCACGCGCCACGGGTCGGTGATGAGCAGCAGCAGTTCCAACCCTACCGCCCACTGGATGGCGTTAACGAGGTTCTTTTCCTTGTAAACGTAGGGCACGACGCCGCAGCCGGTTTCGTTCTCGACGTCGAGGTTGCCCCACTTCTTGCCGGTCAGCTCGTACAGGAGGTGCTGCCACGGCCCGTCCGCGGTGATGGTGACGGTGTCGCCGAACAGCACCGCGCCCGCGTCGCACGTCAGGTTCGGGTGCGCGTTGAAGTATTCCGCGATGGGCACGCTCGCGCTCGACATGGTGAACCAGTCGTCGCCACCGTAGGCGTGGTACTGGAGGTGCGCCATGTGGGCGCGGTTGCCCTCCAGCGTCTTCATCGTTTCGAGCGTGGTCGTGAAGTTGCCGGGCGCGCCGAGGTTGTTGCAGTGGATGTGAATCGGGTGCGGCAGCGCGAGCTGATCGACGATGTCCGCGAGCGCCTTGATGATGGTGCGCGGGGTGACCTTGTTGTAGCCGGGGACGACCTCGTCCAACCCCTTACAGTCTTTGCCCCACTTCCACCCCGCGACGCCGCCGGGGTTCACGGCCTTCACGCCGTAGGCTTTCGCCGCCCACACCTGCCACGCGGTCACCTGCTTGGCCCGCTCAAACTCGGCGTTCTCCAACAGGTCGAGGATGATCTCGTTATTCGCCATCAGCACGCAGGTGCATTTGTCGATGATGGGCGTGTCGCGCAGCTCCTCGTGCGTGTGCTTGGCGCTGAGGATGGGCACCGCGGCCTCGTTCGCGGTGGTCCAGCCCATGCCGGCGTAGACGTAGCCCGTCGCGAACGTGGTGGGCGTGCTGCCGGCAAGCCCGGCGCGGCACTGCGGCGAGTGGTAGATGGGCCGCGCCTTGCGGTGCTGTTCGGGGATCAGCCCGCGCGCGAAGTTGAGCGCCGCCCCCGCGACGTGCGTATGCACATCGACGCCGCCGGGGAACACGACCATGCCCGACGCGTCAATGACGCGCGCGTGCGCCGGCACGCTGGCGACAACCTTGCCGCCGTCGAGACACACGTCCCTCACGACGCCGTTAACGCCGTTCTTGGGGTCGTAGACTTTGCCGTTCGTGATGCGAAGCATGGAGAGATTCCGGGCGCATTGAAGCTACAAGTTGTCGAGGTACCACCGCAAAAACCCGTCGAACGAATCGGACAGCTCGCGCACTTTGCGGTAGTCGTGGTCGAAGAACACAACGGCTCCGTCATCTGCGACGACCGATTGGTGGCGAAAGCCGAGCAAGTTTCCCATGCAATCCGACGCGAAGCCGATAATGTCGCGCGGCATACCCGCCGACCAATACCCCTTCGTGTTATCGACTACCTGCTGCGGCGCAAGGAAATCTTGAACGTCGGGATGATCGACCTGTCCCGCACAGAGCGCATCCAAGATTCCGGGCGTGTGGATGACACCGTGGCAAATCATGAAACGCCGGTAAGCTTCAGGCAACCTCGTGTTCAGTTCTGCCTCGACTACATCGAGCGTTTGCGCGCTGGCTGGCGCGGGCGGGTCGCCAAAGTGAAACCGCGCCACGAATCGGTCGTGTAAAGCAGTTCGTTCTACCACGACGGCGAATGCCTCCTTCACGCGATCTGCGCCTCGCTCCGCATCGGATACCACGCGGGCTTCTTCCGCACTTCGGCCAGTATCCGCTTGAGCACGGCCTCGTCGATCGGGTGTGGTGAGGTCAGCGTCGGGCGCAGCGGCATCGGCAGGTCGTCCATGCGGCAGACGGTGCCGCCGGCGCTGACGCCGGTCGCGGCGGTGGCGATCTGCACGCGCGGCACCGCGCCCGATTGCATAGGCGTCAGCTTTGGGCCGATCTCGATTGTCGGCACGTTGGCGAAGTCGGTCGCGGCGTTGCTCCCGAGTACGAGCGCCGCGTCGATGTCGCCGCGCGCAAGCAGGTCGGCCATCGTGAACTCGCCGGGATTATAGCGCGGGTAGCCGCGCGACAGGCTCACGCCGAACGGGTAGCCCGTCGTCCAGCGCAGCACCATGTCGGAACCGACCAGGTTCCCGTGCTGGCGCATCGGCAGCGCCACGAACTTCGTGAAGGCGTTCAATTCCATCGCGAGCCGGTACGCGGCCCCGACGTTGCCGTGCCCGCCGCGCGTGGCCGCCAACCCCAGCCCGAAGAACATCACCCCGAACCGCGCCGCCTTCATGCGCTCCAGCAGCAACCGCAGTTGCTCGACCGTGAAGCCGGTCTCCGCGACCCGGCGCTCGTCCACCGCCTGCCCCTTCACGAGCGCGACCATCGCGGAGAGCGCCTCGAAGTCGGTGCCCTCGCGGATGCGGAAGAACTGGTCGGCTTCCTTCGCGGTCGCGGTTTCTTCCACGTCCACGAGCACCATCGTGCGGTCGCGCCGGCCGCGCGGGGTGAACTTGCCGGCCGGGTGCAGGGCGTAGCGCGACGTGTGCCGCGGGTGCGTCTCGGCCGGGTTGCAGCCCCAGTACAGCAGGAAATCGGCCCGGTTCTTCACTTCGCCCAGCGTACACGACACCTTGCCCACAAGCTGTGTCGCGACGAACGACGGGCCGTGACACCGCGACGTGTAGCTGTCGATCACCCCGCCGACGGTCTCGGCCAGCGCGACCGCTTCGCGCTGGGCCTCGCAGGTGCTGTAACCGTGGTCGTAGATCAGCGGCAGGTCGGCGGCGTGAAGCATTTCGGCCGCGAGCGCGATGGCGTCGGCGAGCGGCGCGGGCTTGCCGTCGATGCGCGCGGCCGGCTCGCCGCTGTCGGCGGGGTGGTCGCGAAACCACGTTTCGCCGAGGGTGCAGGCGTTGACCGCGCGGGTCACGCGCGCGCCGTCCGTGTGAACCTCAATGTCATCGCACGCGCACCCGCAGCCGGTGCAGGTCGCGTGCTTCACCACGGCCGAACTCATCCGCGCTCCCGCGATCCGCGCGGGCGGTTCCCGCGACACAGGAGCATTGTAGGAGCACCGGCTACGTCACCGGCGTGCCACTGTGCGCTTTCGGGTACCACCCCGGCCGGCGCTGCACCGCGGCCACGATCTTCTTCAGCACTTCCTCGTCGCTCAGGTAAGGCGACTTGAGCGCCGGGCGCAGCGGCAGCGGCACCTCGTCCATGCGATACGCGGTGCCCGGCGCGCTGATGCCCGCGGGCGCGGTCGTGAAGTGGACGCGCGACAGCCGGCTGGTGTGCGTCACCTTCGGGTCGAGCACGATAGTGGGCGTGCGGCGCAGGTGCTCGATGGCCGGCTTCGGCATCGTCGCGCCGGGGTCGGCCCCGATCACGATGGTCGCGTCGTTGTCGCCGCGCACCAGCAAGTCAATCGTCGAATACTCGCCGGGGTTGAACCGCGGGTAGCCGCGGGTCATGCTGATCCCGAACGGGTACGACAGCGTGTACCGCATCACCACGTCCGCACCGGTCACGTTGCCGTGCCCCTGTAGCGCCAGCCCGAGGTGGTTGTGCGCGTCCGCGTGATGCGGGAGCAGGCGGATCGCCTTGCGGCTGTGCGCCGCCGCTTCGGGCATGTCGCCGGACACGCGGCACGACTCGGCGAGGTTGCAGTGGTAGATCGGGTTGGTGTCGTCGATCGCGACGGCCCGGCGGATCAGGGCCACCGCGCGCGCGGGGTTGCCGCGCTGGTGCGCGATCACCCCGAGCAGGTGCAGTACGTCGGCGTGGTTCGGGTTGTCGTCGAGCAACTGCCGGTACACCAGTTCGTCCTGATCCAGGTTCCCGGCCCGGTGCAACTGGACCGCACGGTTGAACGCCTGTGACATGGGACGAGTAACGCAACTGAAAAAGCTACCTGAGCTTCCCAACCTACGCAAATGGTTTTTCAGTATTCCACTCGAACTGGGTAAGCGTCACGAAAGTTGGTGGTAAATCTGTACACTGCGAAATCGCTGCGGCAATCCGAGCGGAATCCGTTACCCTGTCGTACCTTACACGCACGGCTTCGAGCGGGTGGTGTAGAGGGCGTTTCGGTCTCCTCCGTAGAACCGCTTGGATTCGGGCCTCACTGCTGTTGCGTAAGCCGCGAAAACGCCTTGGAAACCGGTGTTGTGGACGCCCGTATCACCAACGAATGTGACGCCTACCCACTCGAACTCGATTCGAGTGCTGGCGCTCACGGCGCGAAGGCGGCTCGGCACAGCCCATCCTCGCTCGGCCGTGCGGCCCGGCCGAGGCGCGGGCCGGTTCGTCGCGGAGGAGCGCGAGGCCGCCCCAAGCGCCGTAGACGTACCCGGAATCGCGCTCCTCATCCCTTCACCCCCGACAGCGCCCCGCCCTTCGCGAACAGCGCGTCCACGCGCTTCGTTACCGCCGGGTCGCACTCCAGCGGGGGCGGCATGTGCGGCTTGAGGCGTGCGTCGATCACTAGCGGACCACGGCAACCCCAGTGCTTGTGCAGCGTGTGCGCGC
>SXHE01000869.1 GCA_005773755.1 Planctomycetia bacterium | reverse complement strand
CGTTCCCGCGTCCGGTCCGCCCTTCGGGTTCCCGAACGCGGCCGACAGCAGATAGAATCCGGCCGCGACGCACAAGAGCAACTGGAACCCGAGCGCGACCGAGGTGTTTTCGGCCAGCCCGCCGAGCAGCGCCCCGGCCACGTTCGCCCCGAATACCCGGTCCGGTTGCGCGGTGCGCTTGAAGCTGGTCGCGAAGATCACCCCGGCGAACGCGATCGGCGCGAACACCAGCGTACACGCCAGGACGATCTGGATCGTCGCCGGGAGGCCGAGGAACGTGTTCAGCGATACCACCATGCCGATGACGATGGTGACGAACAGCCCGATGTAGTACGGCTCCAACCGCTTCGGGTTGATGCGCCCGGCGAACAGGTTCCCCGCCAGGCTCATCACCAGGATGGCCGCAAACACCGCGGTGTTCACCATCCAGGTGCCGCCGAACAGGAGGGCCATCTGCGTGACGGCCTTCGTCTCGACCAGCATGAACCCCGCACCGAGGAAGAACGCCCGGAGCATGGAGCCGTAGTCCGGCTTCACGCCGCTCTCGGAGCTGAGCGCCTGCCGGCCGCCGAACAGCATCCAGATGCCGATGGACAGGACGAACGTGAGGGCGATGCTGGTCCACGCCTGCATCGGGATCTGCGGCTTGCGGGTGTACACGAACGGCCAGTCGTCGGTGGCGAGGCGCAGCTCCGGGCCGCTGGGTTCGACGGTCGCGGTGCTCAGCTCCATCCAGGTGGGCGGGATCTCGTCGAGCACGATGTTGCCGTTCGCGTCCTTCACGGGCACGTCGGTGTTTTTGCCCTCCGCGTCTTTGACCCACCGCACGCGGCGGGCCGCCAGTGCCGGCTTGTGCGGCGGCTCGGGCGGTGCCGTGGCGGAGAACCGGGCCTTCGTGTCCTTCGGGATGCCGGTGTACCACGGGTACCAGTACTTCACCGGGGCCAACTCGCCTTTCGCGTTCAGCTCCTTGCGCTCGAACTCCTTGCGCAGTGCGCTCACCACCTCTTGGCTGCCGGCGAAGAACCCGGTGCTGGAGCTGGGGTCGAACTCGTCCACCTTCACCACGTTGATGGGCGGCAGGTGCGGCTCGACGCGGGTGACCAGCACGACCGGATCGCACCCGAACGCGATCTGCAACTGTTTGAAGATGCGGGCCGCGATCCACCCCTGGCGGAAGAAGTTATACACGGCGTACACGCCCGTCGGCTTCAGCACCCGCTTCACGTCCTGGAACGATTCGAGCGTGAACAGGTAGCTCTCCAGCCGCAGGTTCGAGTACCCCGACTGGAGCACCAACGAGTCGATGAGGGCGAACACGACGAGGTCGTAGGTGCCGCTCTCGGCCTTGCGGAGGAAGTTGCGGCCGTCGTTGATGTGGACCGTGACCCGCTTGTCCTGGAACGGGCGGTCCGGGTGGTGCAGGCTGCCGAGCTTCTGGATCACCGGGTCGATCTCGACGGCGTCGATCTCGGCGTCCGGCGCGGCCCAGGTGAGGGCGCGGGTCACGTCGTTGCCGTTGCCGGCCCCGATGATCAGGATCTTCTTGAAGGTGGGCCACGCCGGGGTGCCGTCGTCCTTCTTCAGGTCGCGCTGGAACAGGTACGGGAGCGAGTACGGCACGGCCGCGGCCGTCGGCTCGTTCATCGGCTCCATCAACTGCTGACTGATGAGGTTGGTGATGATGAGCCGCTGGTGGCCCTCGTAGTCGATGCGGTAGTACTCGCTCCAGGTGACCGAGCGGTTGTCCACCGGCTTGAACCCGGACGTGAGCGACGCGCCGATTACCACCACGCCCAGAGCGACCAGGGTGAACAGCTCGCAGACCGGCGACGACCGCCGCGCGGCCACCGGTTCGGTTGTGGGCGGTGCGCCCGCGGGCGCGGGTTCGTCGTTCGACTGACCGCGGCCCAGCAGGTACGCCATCACGACCAGGATCATGCCGAACCATACGGCCGGCGGCAGCCGCAGGTACGAGCACCCGGCGAACATGCCGATCCCCACCAAGCTGCCGAGCAGGTTCGCGGAGTACGACGCGGTGCGGTTGGGCACCCGGTTGAACGCCCGGCCCATTTCCTGACCGGGGCCGACCATGATGGCGGCGATGATCGCGAAGAACAGCGCGCCGACCAGCTCGATGGGCACGACGAACGGCAGCGGTTTCTTGTGGGTGACCGAGGTTTCCGTGCCGAAGTACACCACGTCGGCCTGGGCCTGGTTTCCGACCGCGAAGACCGTCTGGAGGTAGTGGGAGTTGTACCCGACGAGCAGCCCACAGGTGACGCCGAGCAGCAGCCAGTACGGGGTGTGGCGGATGTAGTTGGTGGCGCGCCGCGCCACGAGGCACCCGACCGACATGCCCACGAAGCACGCCAACAGCACCAGGTTCACGAAGAACGTGAGGAACAGCACGTGCGACGGGAACCACCGGATGCAGGCGAGTTCGAGGAACAGCACCAGCCAGGAGACGAGGAACAGGTCAAAGGCCGGGCGGTCGCGCATGGTGCAGGCTCGGTGGGGAACGTCAGGGTGTGTGGTCGGAGAGGCCGTATCGGAACGGTTTACGAACCGCGCGCCGGTGCGGACACCCTTGCAGCCCGGTTGCGGTCGCCCGAAAGAGCGCCGGTCCGCGCTTGACTGCGGCCCGCCGGTATGCGAAAGTCGGGTATCCCACCTGCCGAAGCCTTCCCGCGCATTCGGAGCGCCGCATGTTCCAGCTCGACCTCGGTTCTTCCGCCCGCTATTGCGACGGCCTCAACCGTCGCAGCTTCCTGAAGTTGGGCGTCGCGGGGATGGCCGCCGTCGGGATGCCCGAACTGCTGCGCGCCAAAGACGCCTCGAAGGACACGAGTAAGAACACCAGCGTGATCCTGATCTGGCTCGACGGCGGGCCGGGGCACATGGACATGTACGACATGAAGCCGGACGCGCCGGCCGAGTACCGCGGTATCTGGAAGCCGATCCGCTCGAAGGTGCCGGGCTTCGACGTGACCGAACTGTACCCGAAGCAGGCGCGGGTGACGGACAAGTTCTCGATGGTGCGGTCGCTGCACCACAACACGGGCGACCACTTCGCCGGCGGGCACCGGATGCTCACGACGAAGGATATGGGCGTGAGCGGGGCCACCAACGGCCAGAAGTTCCCCGGCATCGGGGCGTTCGTGAACCGCGAACTCGGCCCGCGCAAGCAGGGGATGCCCGGTTACACGGCGACCCCGCACGCCGCCAGCATCGGTCTCGCGCCCGGCTACTTCGGCGGGCACATGATCGGCGCGCAGCACGACCCGTTCGTGACCGGCGACCCGAGCAGCGCCGGGTTCCAGGTCCGCAACCTGAACCTCGCCAGCGGGCTGACCGTCGAGAAGCTCGAAGACCGCAAGGGGTTGCTGGCCCACTTCGATAAGAACCGCAAGCACCTCGACGCGCACCCGACCACGCAAGCGCTCGACAAGTTCTCGGCGGAAGCGTTCGACTTCGTGATGGGACCGACCGCGCGGAAGGCGTTCAACATCGGCCTGGAACCGACGCGCCTCCGCGACCGTTACGGCCGCGGCAGTTGGGGCCAATCGACGCTACTGGCCCGCCGGTTGGTCGAAGCCGGCTCCACGTTCGTCACGGTCCACTTCGGCGGGTGGGATCACCACTGGGATTTGAAGAAGGGCTACGAGAACTACCTGCCGCAAGTGGACGCGGCCGTCGCCACGCTGTTCGAAGACCTGGACGACCGCGGGCTGCTCGAAACGACGCTGGTGGTGCTGTGCGGCGAGTTCTCGCGCACGCCGAAGATGAACGACGGCGGCAACGGCGGCGCGCCGATGAGCCAGGGCACGCCGGGCCGCGACCACTGGGGCAACTCGATGTTCTGCCTCATGGGTGGCGGCGGGATCAAGGGCGGCCAGGTGATCGGCAGCACCGACCGGCTCGGCCAGAACCCGCACTCGCGCGCGGTCACGCCTTCGAACATCCACGCCACCATCTACAACGTGCTCGGCATCGACCCGAAATTGCAAGTGCTCGACCCCAGCGGTCGCCCGACGAACGTCCTCGAAGACCCCGAACCGATCAGCGAACTGTTCTGATCTTCCTCACTTCACTTCTCACGCCGCGGTTCGCGCCCGTCGCACAAGCGCCGGGCCGAACCTCCGAACAATCGTGTTGCGGCGAGTCCGCCACACGCTAATCTGTTCGGAACCGCTCTTCTCCAATCCTTCTGGCCGCACAGCAACTGCGGGGTCGGTATGTCCGAACCGGAAACGCCGCCGTCCTTGCTCGACCGTCTCAAAGGGCCGGGCTACGGCGCAGACTGGGAGCGGTTCCGCGCCCTGTACCAGCCGCTCATCGGGCACTGGGCCGCGCGGTTCGGCATCCCCGCCAGCGACCGCGACGACGTGGTGCAGGAGGTCTTCGTCACGCTCCAGGGCGAGATGAAGCGGTTCGACTACGACCCGGCCCGCGGGCACTTCCGCGGTTACCTGTATCGGGTCACGCAGAGCCGGGCGAACGACTGGCACCGCCGCGCCCCGCGCACCGTGTCGCTGCCGGCCGAGGTCAGCGCGCCCGGCGACGCGATCAACGCGACCGACGAGGCCGAGTACCAGGGGATGCTGGTGCGCCGGGCCGTCGAGATCATGAGGGCCGAGTTCGAGGAACCGACATGGCGGGCGTTCTGGGAGTACGTCGTCGAGGGCCGCCCGGTCGCTGGGGTGGCCGCGGAGCTGAACGTGTCGGCCGATTCGGTGTATCAGGCCAAGACCCGCGTGCTGCGCACCCTGCGGCGGGAACTCGACGGGCTGATCGAATAAAAGAAATCCGAACGGGAGCTGTCAGAAACCAGCGGGCGGCGCGTAGGTCGGTGTGAAGCGCGACGTCCGCGCCTACGAGGGAACCGCCCGTGCCGCCGATCTGCCCGCCGCCGGAGGTGATTCGCGAACTCGCCTGCGGGCGCGTGTCGCCGGCCCGCGAGCGCGAGTTGGACCGCCATCTCGCCGTGTGCCCCGTGTGCCGGTCCGCGCACGACGCCCACTTCCAACCCATCCTCGCGGCCGTCCGCGACCTCTCCACCAGCACCAGTGGTGGCCCGCGCCCCGGCTACGAATCGCACGACAGTATCGAGGAACTTGCCCGCAGCCCGAGCTTCACCGTCGTTCGCCCCGGCCCACCGCCGGCCCTATTGGACGTGATCGGTGCGAGTGCGTCGAGTGTGCCCACGGAGCCGGGCACCGAACTCGGCTACCTCGGCAAGTTCCGCCTGCTGACGATCCTGGGCGAAGGCGGAATGGGGCGCGTGTACCGCGCCGAGGACACGACCCTGCGGCGCGAGGTCGCCCTGAAGGTGATCCTGCTGCGCGGCGGGCACCGGGCCGCCAGCGCGGAGCAGCGCGACGGACTGTTCAGTGAAGCCCAGGCCGCCGCGAAGCTGAACGACCCGAACATCGTGGGTGTGTACGAGGTCGGCGAGATCGACGACACGCCGTATCTGGTAATGCCGCTGTTGGCGGGCGAGACGCTCGCGGCGCGGCTGCGGAAGAGCCAGCTCCCCGCGTACCAGTTGTGTCGGATAGCGGAGCAGATCGCTCGCGGGTTGGCCGCCGCGCACGGCGCGGGTCTGGTTCACCGCGACATCAAGCCGGCGAATGTGTGGCTGGAACCAACCGCGGGCGGCATCGCGGTGCGGCTCCTCGACTTCGGCCTGGCGCGCCCGCTCACCGAGATGCCGGCGGGCCTCGCGGGGACGCCCGCGTACATGGCCCCCGAACGGGCGGCGCGGAAGGCGGTCGATCACCGGGCTGACCTGTTCGCCCTGGGCGCGGTCCTCTTCGAGATGGCGACCGGCACGCGG
>SXHE01000868.1 GCA_005773755.1 Planctomycetia bacterium | reverse complement strand
CTCACCCCGTCAACCCTCGCTGCCCATGATAGCGGTCGTCTTGATGGAGATGCTGCTGTTCATGAACAGGAACGTGGGCAGGCTAGGGCGGTAGGTGCCGTCGATCTGCACGCCGATCTTCTCGGTGAAGATGGCCGTGTTCCACGGGACCGCGTTGCTGTCGGAAGTGGCGTACGGGTCCGGGTACACCTTCGGGGTGGCCGCGCTCTTGGTCTTGGGCCGTACCACCGGCGGGCTGAGGTTCAAACCCTCCTGATCGACCGCGAACGCGGCCACCCGGAACCCGGTGATGTTGTGCTGAATGTTGCCCATGCGCGCGGTCGTGAACTTGTTGATCGAGTCGAACGTCTTGCCGCTCTGGTCGGTGTAATCGGTCTTGTCGAAGGTGGACGGTTTGTCCATGTTCACCACGGCGTACCGCGCGCCGTCGCGGGCCGCGTTGTTGGTGACGTGGAGCACCATCAGGAACCGGCAGTACTCGAACATCCCGAACAACAGCAGCAGAAAAACGGACAGCACCAGCGTCGATTCGACGATGGTCATCCCACGGCGGCGGGTGCGGCGGAGCCGGTTGGCGAGCACGGGTTCATCTCCTCGTTCGGCGGTTGCTCGGCGCGATTACCAGGTGGGCAACTGGTCGTTCACCTGGAACCGCTCGTCGGTCAGCATCTGCCAGGTCACGGTGAAGGTCACGGTGGTCGGGTTCACGAGGCCCATGTTGATCCACCGCACCTTGTTCCACGGGATCGTGACCGTGACGGTGAAGATCTGCCCCTTCTCGCCGAAGCACGGGTCCGTCGGCAGAGTGCCGGCGGGCCACGACGTCCCCGACGGGTCGGACGAGATCGGAACGTAGTCCGTCGTGCGCGGGGTCGTGAACGCGAACGAAACGGTCACGTCGCCGGGTTGGAGGTTCGTCAACCCGGAGGCGTACAGGTAGTCGTACACCGCGGCGTGAACGCTCGTGGTGCCCGACATCGCCTTGATCTGAGTCGTCGTCCCGGACGTGCTGATGGTGAACGCCTGGGCCGAGAGTCGTGCGCCCTCGCGGGCGGAGTTGCTCACGATCTGCTGAACCTGGACCAAGCGGCCCACTTCCCAGATCCCGATCATCAGCGGGATCACCAGGAGCATCGTGACGAATGCCAGTTCGATCGCGGCTACGCCGCGGCGAATCGGTCGGCGGTGGGTGCGGCGCATCGGTGCCCCTCAACGGGGATTCGGGGTCGTTCTCGTGAGACAATAACCCCGGCGGAATAGCGGACCGAGCAACCATAGAACACGCCGCGCGGGCCGGGCAACCGGAACGCACGGAAATCCCGGTTCTGGCAATCGTGTTCTAAGTTGGAAACATTCGCCTTCCGTTGTGGCCCTGTATGACCAGGCCCCAGACCGTTCAGGATGTGTACGAGGCGCTGCGCCGCGACCGGCTCATCGAGCCCGCGCGGCTCGGCGCGTTCGCGGACCGGCACGCCCCGACGGGTGTCGCACCGATCCTGGACCGGCTCGTCGCGGAGGGGTTACTCACGCCGTTCCAGGCGCGCGAGGTCGCGGGCGGGCGCGGGGCCGGGTTGTGGCTCGGCGGGTACAAGGTTCTCGACCGCCTCGGCAAGGGCGGTATGGGCTACGTCTATCTGGCCGAACACGCGGTACTCGCTCGACTGGTCGCGGTGAAGGTGCTGTCCGACGCGCTGCGGGCCGACCCCGGCGCGCGACGGCGGTTCGTGCGCGAGGCCCGTGCCGCCGCGGCCCTCGACCACCCCAACATCGTTCACGTGTTCGACGTGAACATGACCCACGATCCGCCCTACCTGGTAATGGAGTACGTGAACGGGATCAGCTTCCAGGCGGCGGTCGCGGGGACCGGCACGTTCTCGACCGGCGAGGTCGCGGCCGTGGGCGTGCAGGTCGCCGACGGGCTGGCCCGAGCCGCGGCCGTGGGCCTCGTTCACCGCGACATCAAGCCCGCGAACCTGCTCGTGGACCGGTTCGGGGCCGTCAAGATTCTCGACCTGGGCATCGTCCGGTTCACCCATGACGACACCCACTCGCGCGTCCACGGAACGGAAGTGATCCTCGGCACCCTCGACTACCTCGCGCCGGAACAGGCCGAGAACTGCTCGACCGTGGACACCCGCGCGGACATCTACGCGCTGGGCGCGACGCTCTACTTCCTGCTCGCCGGGCACCCGCCGTATACGGTCGCGGGTTTGCACCAGAAGCTCGAAGCGAAGCAGACCGAAGACCCGCCGCCGATCCACCACCTGCGCCCGGACGTGCCGCCGGAGTTCTCCGCCGTTCTCCAGCGTCTAATGGCCCGCGACCCGGACGCCCGTGTCCCGTGCCCGGCGGCGGTCGCGGCCGCGCTGCACCCGTGGGCC
Organism: Planctomycetia bacterium; assembly: GCA_005773755.1. Taxonomy (GTDB): domain Bacteria; phylum Planctomycetota; class Planctomycetia; order Gemmatales; family Gemmataceae; genus Gemmata. Next base: position 381 of record SXHE01000868.1, on the reverse strand, counting down.
GCGCCCGGCCCGGACTTCCCGGCCCGACTGTTCCGCGCCACTTCGGACAGCACCGCGCACGGCCGCCGGCACACCGACCACGAGCCGGCGCGCGACCACCTGCCCGACACGCTCTGCATCGTCAAACCCGCCGCCCGGCGCGAGCCGGACCCGGCCGACGAATCGCACGCCGACTACGTTTCATACGGGGAACCTGCGGCCCCCGACGGGTCGCTGTTCGCGCCGCCGCCGACCGAGGAGCTGTTCGACGTTCAGGCCGCGGACACGGTCGGCGCGAACACCGGGGCCGCGCTGACCGACGACGCGCTGGCCGTTCCGCCCGAAGTGCTCGCGCTACCGGACCTGACCGCGCTCCTGACCGCGCGGCCCGCGCCGCCCGCG
>SXHE01000867.1 GCA_005773755.1 Planctomycetia bacterium | reverse complement strand
GCCCTCGCGTGCGTGTCGACGGCGTCGCGCGCGGCCGAGGCCGCCAAGGAGGGGATCGCGATCTCCGGGCGCTGGTCGCTCCCGTACATCTCGCACAGGCCGAAGTAGACGTCGCTGGCCGCCTTGTACGCGACGCGTCGCTCGCGGATCGTCGCTCGGTCGTCCGCATGCCTTTCTGCGATCTCAACAGCGGCCCGGCTGCGCTCGTCGGTCAGCAGCCCCCATATGTCGCGGCAGACGGCGACCGCGAACAGGCGAGTGAGCCGGGGGCTCAGTTCAAGGGGTTCCAGGACGTCGCGCGACGCCGGGTCTCTTGCCGCCACCCAGCGGTCGAACATGTCGTCTTCAGTGCTCAGAGTCGATCTCGCTGTCATGCGGTTGCTCCTGTGGTGTCAGCGGGTAAGGCCCGTCGGGAGTCTGTCGACTGCCTCAGTGCCTTCTGCGGTTCTGAGTTCACCCACGATCAACTCGTTGATCATCAGGAGGCCATCCGGGCCAGTTGATCGAGTTCCTCTCGGATCACGCCGGCTGTCAGTTGCCGATGGATGAACTGCTCGTTGAATCCGTCTTCCGCCCGGGGCGAGGGGACAAACTTCCGTCCAGCCGGGCACCCGCGGCACCGCTCCCGGCACGCCGCGATCACTCGAGTGGCGATGCTCTCCCGACGAGCGCCGGAGGTGACGCTGGCAGTGGCACGTCCCACCCGCGAACCTAAGTCTGCAGATTGCCTCCGATCCCAATACCGACCCAGCATTGGCTTTCTCTCGTCAACCGCGAGGCACCGGACTCCGTGACCATCGACTCGGATTCCCGCCTGCGCCCAGTCGAATCCGGGTGAGTCGCCACTCGCAGGATTCGATTGGGCGCAGGTCCGCTCCACAAATGGGCGAATTACTCCTTGCCCACCCGGTCCACCAGGATGCCCGATGTCGTTTCCTTGCCGAAGAGTTGCTTCCGAATCCTCTCGCTCACGAGGGTGCCCTTGAGGCCAAGCCGTTTCAATGTGGGCAGCCCGGCCCGCAGAGCCAGCGCCGCGCGGTCGGTCACCGGATTGTTGGCCAGATCCAAGTCACGGAGGCACCGTAGGTGAGGCGACCGAGCCATCGCCATCGCTCCGAGCTCACCGATTCGGTTGGCTTCCAGATCGAGTGATTCAACGGTCTCGACGAATGAGCCTGCGACGAGAGCCGCAATCCCACGGTCTGCCAGGCTGTTACCGACAAGACTCACGTGGCGCGGGCGCAGGGACGCGCTACCAACGAACGCCAGCGCGCTGTGGAGGCCGAGCCCATTGTTATCCAGATCCAGCACCGTCACCTGACCGAGATAAGGCGAATTTGCGATCGCTCTCGCGCCCGTCAACTGGATGTCGTTATCACCCAATCGCAGGGCAACATGCTTGGCCATTGCCGGGCATTCCGCCACCAGGGTAGCGCCGGTGGAACCCAAGTGGTTGCTGCGAAAATTCACGTCCTTCAAGGCGCTCTCGGCGGTCCCTTCCAAAATGGCCCGGGCGCCGCTAGCGCCGATACCGTTGACGGCGAGGTCGAGCCTCTCCAGCAACCGGAGGTGCAGAGAGTGGGTCAGGGTCTGTGCGGCGCTCGCGCCGATGAGTTGATTATTGATCCACAGGCCGCGGATCCGATCGAGTGCCGGGAACGCGGCGAGCTTCGGGACGAGTTCTCCGAGTCTCCTCAGCCCGATGTCCCTGAGCGGGGTTCGAGCCACCAGTCCTTCGCCAGCACGGAGGAACTGGTTAGCGGTCAGGTGGGCACACATCACGAAGCCCCGTCGGAAGATCGGGCTCGTGTAGGAGGTATAGCGGTCGATGAGACCCACTTCGGCCTGCCACGCCGCGCCATACCGGTCGAGAATCCGATTGATCTCATCTTTGGCGATCTTCCGTTCCTGGAAGAAGTGCATCCCATTCACATCGATCTGGAGGCGGATGAGCTTGGCCCGTGCGTGATTCGATTCGCCCCCGATCTCGTCCAGCAGGTCGGCGTACGCCAGCCGCGGCGTGTTCTCGTCCGGGTACTCGATGATCGCAGAGAGGAGTGCCTCTTGGTCGGAAGAAACCGGCTCCCCGTTCGCCATTCGCTTTGCCATCTCGTGTCTCCTGAATGTAGCCGATTCGCAGGTGGTGACCTCGTCGGCTCATGTCAGCCACCTTCGGTCACCCGACCCCGACGCGGGATCGAGAGAACACCGCTGGCCGCGGACGGCGACAGCGGTGCATGTGTTCACACGGGTCAGCCGGCCGCTGCCCAGTTCGCCACCACGATCCGATGAACATCGGCGTGGTCGAGAGCGAGAGCCGACACGCGCCGCTGGAACTCCTCGAACGCCGGCACCTCGACGAAACGCACCAGGTGCGCCCGTGCCGTCTTGTTGTTCGCGGCCCCGAACCCCTTCGCCGGGAACGACGCGCCGGGCAGCGATGCCATCACCTCGGCCCACTGGAACTCGACCTTCTGCCGGTCGTGCGCCCACCAGACGGCGACCGGGACGCAGTGCGGCTTGAGCCAGTCGATGTTCCACTTCTTCTTCGTGTCGGGCGTGAGGTGTCGCCCGGTGCGCGTCCGCACCCCGCCGGACCCGAACGCGCTGCCGAGGTACGCGTACACCCCGGCCGGGAAGTCGAACGTGCCCAGCGCGCCGATCTTCAACCCGGTCTGCGGCTGCGCCAGGCGGAAGAACACCACGTAGGTACCGAACACCCCTGACGGTTCGGTGGAGTTGTCGTGGCCCTGCGACCGGATGACCGCGGCGAGTCGCAGTGCCGCAGCCTCCAGATCGCCGAGCCGGACCAAGAGCGCCTCCCGCTGCGCGCCGGTCGGGGGCGTGTCGGCGAGTACGCGGGGGAGGTCGCGGGCGTTCTTCCCGGTCACCCCGGCCGCAGCCGCCACGTCGCGCAGGGCGAACCGCGGGTCGAAGGGCTTGCCCGGACCGTTCGCGTGCCGCCGCGAAGTGCGTTGCACCGAGCCTCCGCCGGGCGTTCGGCTCGCGGCGCTTCGCACGAGGTGCTTCATCGCGCGCCCCTGCCGGGCGATGGCTTCGGCGCGGGCGAGCACGGCCGATAGCTTGTCGGCCGTCGGCCAGCGATCGACCGGCAGGTCCAGGAGTCCGTCCGCGACCTTGTCGAGCGCCCCGGCATTCCGTGCGAGGCGGCTGAGCACCTCGCCGGGGCCGCGGGTGTCGAACGGCGGCGGGACGCCGGGCGGGGGCGGACCGAGCGGGTCTCGGCCGGCGCGGGCCTGGGTGAGCGCGAAGCACTGCCGGTCGGGGTGAGTACGGGCGATCTTCAGGACCACCGGGGCGGGCAGGCGAGGATGATCGGAGCGGAGCAGGCGCTTCGCTCGCGACCCGCAGTTGGTGACGATTGTGTTCACGGCCGCGGTGACGTGCGGACCGGAGCGCGCCGGCCGTGGCCGGTAGTCAGACTTCGTCGGCCCGCCTGAATTCGCGGGGCGTTTGGAATTCCTGCTGCCCGCAGCCGGCGCTGGGGCCGGGGGCCGTTTTCTCTGTAGTGCCATGGTGACTCCTGGAATGTGGATCTCGGTCGCGTCGCCGATCTTCACTCCACACGGTCTGATCGCCGCGGATGTTGCACTCGAAGGTCTCACCGTGCGGCCGGTTCGACGACGCGTGTTCCCGGTCGCACGGTGCCCCGTCACGGGGTCTCCCGTTCCACTTCCGCGAGGCGGCCGGGGGAGTACCGGACGGCGAACTCGTGGGCGTGTCCGCGGTACTCGGCGGGCATAACCAGTAACCGGTCGATCACCTGATCCGCGACCTTTGCCGTATACCCCCCGAGGGCATCCACACCGCTCCCACGGCCGACATCGACCAGAGCGAGCAGGACCTCGGGGGTGGGGATGGTCTCACTCAGGCGCTTGTCGAGGTACTTCGTCCACCCGCGTCGGCACTCTTCCGCACGGGTGCCGGTCAATTCGATTAGTTCGCTCAGCCCCACCCGCACCGCCTCGTCGTGGGCGGCGAGCCAGTCGCCGATTCCGGCGGCGAGCCAGAGTCGGTCCACGGAGCGCCCCCACCGTTCGAGGAACCGGGCCACCACGCCGCAGCGATCCTCGTAGTACGTCAGGTCGATCACACGGTCCCGGTACTCTCCGGTGAGGAAGTCCGAATCGTCATCCCCGCCCTTGAGCAGTTCGATGGCCATGCAACCGCGCATCCAGTACAGGGCCGGCACCACCCCGAGCACACTCGGCGTGAGCGTCCGGTGCCGGACGACGACGGGAGGCGGATCGGTAAAGCTGACGGTGTGCTCGAGGAACACGCCGATGGTGGGCTCGCGCGGTCCCTCGGAGTCGTTGAGCCAGACCGTTTCGCCGGTGGCCTTGTGCCGGTATGCCGTACGGTTCCCCTCCTGTCGACACACCCACCCCGGCGGCACGGGCCGTTCGCGCCGCGCTGCCGGGCACCCAGTGGTGCGTTTCTTCCCCGATCGGGACCGCGGTGGTTCGAGCCTGTGGATCTGCGACTGGAGATAGAACAGGTGGAGCAGCGCCCACGTGACCCACGGGGGCGGGAGCGTTCCGACCGCTGGTGCCCCCGCCACGTACGCGGTCACGTCCTGAGGAGCATCCGGTAGCGCTCCGATGGCCTCGAACAAGTTGTCGAGGAACTCCCATTCGAGTCGGTACATCAGCTCGTCCCTCCTGTTGTTAGTCGGTGGCGCCCGACAAGATTGTGCCGTCCACCGGGATCACTGCGGGCGCCGCGGAGTTGACTCTCCCCGGCTCACCCGCTCGGAACCTCGCAACCCCGACGCGGGGAAACGAGAACCCCCTGTAGGCGGCCCGGCAAGGTACCTACAGGGGGCGGGCACCGCCCGTGGGCGGTGGTTCCAGTTTGTGCGTGGTTTGCCGGGCCGCGTCCGCACTGGACACGGTTTTCGATAGAGAGCCGAAAAGAGTTGGCGGTCCAGTCGCAGTCTAGCGCTCGGCAACCTCCGGGCGAACGTCTGTCAGCATGTAGCCTCGCTTTTCAGGAGTGAGCACGACGAGCGGCGGATCGCGCTGCATCAACTCCTTGATGCCGCCGGACTGGTAGAGACGAGCGCGACTGTATCCGGTCTTCTTCTTCAGTTCATCAGCGGTCAACGTGCTGTTCTCTGCCAACGCTTGGAGAATTGCGAGTTGGACCTGGGTGAACAACTCTTCCGGGCGGGTTCGGATCACTCGATCTGCCGCCAAGGCTCTCAACTCCAACACCGCCTCCGAGCGGCGGCGCTGCGAGGCGCTGCAGGCCGCTGGTTCCATGGGTGCAAAGTCAACACCCTGGCGAACGGCGACGGGATGCGCCACCCTCGTCACCAACTCGCCCAAAAAGTCGACACGCCCGTCATCCGACGCCTGGCCGATCCACGCGTTCCAGGATTCGACCACGATCCCCGGCGTACGCTGAGCCAGCAGATCCTTGGGCACGAGGCGGTGTTTCCATTCAGCGTAATCGTCGATGTGAAGGTGCGTGCCCCCGCCAACCTCGCGCGCCCGGCCGCGATACCGGCCCAGCCTCGCGGACGCCCGCTGCCGCAATTCAGCTATCGCGTCCGGATCGGCCTCGCGCGGGGTGGTCCAATCCGTGTCGCGCGGGTAAACTCTGTGCCACGCGAGGCGGTGCGGGTCGAGCGACGGCAGCCGCCGATACCCGGCAGTGACGAGTTCGGCACACCACTCGGCCAATTCGACGACGTGCCGGTGGATCCAGACTCCCTCGACGAGAGGGATGCGGGTCAACGACGGGGAGCCGAGCGGGAGCGGCAAAGCGACCGCGACACCCAACTCGAACAACTTGTCTGTAGCGGCGGCCTCGATGATCCTCTGAAGTGAATCACAATCTTCTTCGACTTCCGCGTCCCGCCTGCCGGCCAGACCGTACGTGAAGTCGGTGCCGTTTGTGAAATCCCGGAGGTCGTCCGGGTCCGGGAAGAGCCCTGCGGCCTCTTCGCCAGACCGCCCACCGGAGAGCGGGAGGAGGGTCACCCCCTCCTCGGAGGTGAGTCGGGCGCACACCCAGTTGAGAAGGTAGCGGGCGCGGAGGTCGGGCCAGGGAAAAACGTACCGCCGGCTGATCTCCGCGACCGTGGCCGCCGTGTCTTCGGTAAGGGGGTAGGGAACGGTGCGTAGGAGGGCCAAGCCGGCGGGGATACGCCGGGTGAGTATGAACTCTTGGCTGAGGAGCCGCCGCTCACCGTCCGTGAGCCCCTCGTGCAAATCGCACGACGTGGGCTGACGATCACGCATGTTACCCATCGTCCTACCCGGTTGAGTGCTCGACGCCGAGGGAGCGGGACGAATCAATCCCGCATGCTTTCATTTCCAGTCGGCAAACGCCCGTTCGCGTACCGAGACCGTATTATCGATACCGAGCCGCCATCCTCAAGCGACTGGCCGCCACGTCGGGTTCGACGCCGGGCCAACGGCGGTCCGGTGGGAACACGGAACCGACCCCGACACTTGCGTCCTCAAACCCACAATTCGCGTCTCGCCGGACAGCGCGTCCGGCGAGACAACCCGCTTCTGGTCCGTCGTTGGTCGGCGTCCCTTGGTGCATCGCTCCTTCGCTGGACGACTGCCACAAGTTACGCTCACGGCCCCGCTGCGGGACAATGCGTGAGGCACCGGCCGACTGCTTCGCGGATTTGTGGGTTCCTGTCCGCGGCGAGCGTGTTCAGGAGCAGCCTGTCGCCTCCGGTCGGCACCGAGCAGCTTGCAAACGGTAGCCCGACGTCGTGCAACGTTCACCGCCGGTGCCGCGAATCCGCGCGAATACGATCGGGCCCGCGACCAAACGTCATGACAGAGGACCGACACTCGGCCCCGAATTAGCCGCGGTCCCGGTGACGGCGAACAACTTCGCCGCCGCTTCCCGAACGGCCTTGTTGCGCGTCCGTTGCACCAAAACGAGCAGGTCCGTCAACTCCAGCCTGTAGGGCGGTCCGATCCGGGCGAGCACCTCCAGCGCGCGGACGCGGTGGCCGGTTCCGTTCTTTGAGTTAGCAGCAACCCGGACGAGTTGCGGTACGGACCGCACACCGTGCCGCGTCAGCAGTTCGCTCACGACGGAGTTCAGGCGCTCGTCGCGCACCCTGAGAGATTCCATCATCAGGTCGAGCATCAGTTGCGGTTCGGAACGAGTTGCCAGATCGTTCATGTCGCGGACTCCTTTCCGTTTGGCGCGAGGTTCAACCACCGGCCCAGACCCGAACACGTTCCTGTTCGGCGGGCTCCAGCTCAGAAGGTTCATCCACCTCGACTGACACCACGGCGCGGTCCGCCTGTGCCACGACTGCCTCGGTTCGTGGCTGCTGGCGCTCCTCGGCGCAAGAGGCCAGTTCGCGCGTCAGCGTTTCCCGGTTGGGCACGGGCGTGAGTTTCTGAAAGGTCAGGAGACCACCTAGCGCCGCGAGGTACATCCGCTGCGCCCGTTCGAGCCGCTTGGCGTGGAACTGCAACTGGCGGAAGGTGTCGCCGGCGGCCAACCTGTCGGCCTCGTGCGCGCTGAAGTAATTCGTCTGCAGCCAGCACGCAACGACCCGCTCCACCAACAGTTTTTCGACGGCCGTCGCCCCCGGCCGCGTCAGTTCGGTCCGCCGGGCGTCCGCGGCGCGGGCGAGCGACTCCTTCATGAACAAATTGGGGCCGGCCGCGAGCGCGACCCAAGCCCCCTCGGCCTGCCGTGCGATGTCGCCGTAGTGCCCGACGAGGGCAGGATTGCTGGCGAGGATCGCCCGCAACCGCGGCACCACACTGGCGTCGCCCGCCCGGGCCTTCGCGATCACGGTTCGCAGTTCAGCCAATTCGTCCGGCTGCGCCTCGGTCGGGGATCGCTCCCCGGTGCCCTCCGTGGCCATCTCTGTTCCTCCTCTTGCGCCACACCCCGAAGTTGGGGCGGTGAAACCCTGCGGCGAAGAGCGTCGCCTCCATAATCAGCGTGGCGGCCTCACCAAACGAGGCCATCAGCGCGTCCACGGCTCGGAGTTCGGCGACTGCCTGCTCGACTGCGCGGCGTTCGTCGCCGCGGCTCTTCCGGCGCGTCTCCAACTCAGCCGCGGCGGCGTCGGCCTTCGGCCCGCGCCCTACGTACACCTTCCTGACTCGGCCCGTCTTCGCGTCACGGCGGGACAGGTACAGGTACGCGTTGCCGCCGACCTTGCGCGTTTCGAGGGCCATCTTGGTTACCCGGAGTCGCGTTTGTACTACACCTTCGCGGGGCCACCACTCGGACGGTCCCAGTGTCGCATTTTCCGGCCTTTTTCGCGAGATCGGAACAGCGCGTGCGTCCCGAGACAGGCGCGGACGGCTGTCTCGGGGCTACGAGCGGCCCTCCAGGGCCGATTTACCCCCGCTTTCGGCGAGCTAACGCGAGGTTAAGGTGCCGGTTCGAGCCCATTCAGGGGATTAACGGCGCCTTAACGATCGCGAAACTGATCTCTGGACCGCCGGTTTGGAGGCGCCACGCGCCGCTTCTCGAACCGAATCCTCAACGCACGCCGCGGGCACCGGTCGCCGTCACACCTCGCCCGCATCACACAGGCTCCTGCTCCGCCTGCGCGATCGGGACGAGATGCTATCCGACTCTCCGTCGCGAACCGCGCGAACTGACCAGGAGCGCCGCTTCGCGTCGCCGGGGCCTTCGTTGATCAGAACCCGCCACCGCGACGAGTGCCCGGCGCTGCCGCCGACCGACAGCACGAGGTCGTGCGCCCCGCTGCCGGCCCGGTACTCGGTGCGGCGGTTGACCAGCAACCACTGCCGGGCGAACTCGGCGACCCCGGAGTAGGCCAGATCGTAGAGCGCGAGGGACTCCTTTCCCGCCGCGGCGCTCTTGTTCGTGTGGTGGACGAGCACTGGCGTCGCGCCGGCCCGAAGGCAAGCGTCGGTGACCGCGGCGAGGATCCCGCCCACGTCGTACAAATTCGCCGCCGAGATCGACCGCCCCCCGCCGAGGCACAGGTACAGGGGGTCGATCACCACGACGCCGATCTTTCGGTCGCGGAGTAGTTGCTTCAGTTCCTTGCGGTCGGCGGCGTTGCCCAGGCGGGGCAGCCGGAAGCCGCAGTGGACGCCGCACTCGGCGGGGTCCTCGTCCCTCGCCCGGCAGATCCGCTGAACGGTCTCGTTGATCGTGGTCCGCCCGCTCTCGCCGCTGAACACGGCCACGTCGCACCGTTCTGTTACCGCGAACGTATCCAGGAACGGGGTGCCGGTGGCCAGACTCACCGCAAGATCCAGCGCCAGAGAGGTCTTGAGGCACTTCGCGGGGCCGCCGATCACGAGCGGCTGTTTCGCAGCCATCACGTTCTTCACCAACCAGTCCGGCGCGGTGCTCTCGTTGCACAGCTCGGCCATGCTGACCAGCGACAGTCGCGGCTTCTTTTTGGCAACAGTCTCTGCGGCGCGGTTCGACTTCGTCACGGTATTCCTCTGTGGTTGTGGCGCTGTGCGGCGAATCCTTCCTTTTCAACGGTTCGGCTCTCGCCCTTGAGAACCCGAACTGGCCCGGCCGATCCGGGTCCGGACACACGGGACACGCTGTCCTGTGACAGGCGTGTGGCCCCATTTGCGTGTTTGAAGTCACGCGCGCCGCGGGACGGTTACTGCGACTGTCTGTTGCCCGCGGCGACAACTTCGTTGAGCAGTTCGACGGCCTCTTCGACCGAGACCGCGGCCTTCTGCAATCGGCCAGGCGCGATCCGGTCGAGGTGCCCGCGGATGACCGGCACCTCACGCCGCAGCGAGCGGACGAGGCGGCCGAACGCCTTGGGCACCCCGTCCGCCGCACCGGTCTGCGCGCGTTCCTGAACGAGGGCTGCCGCTTTCTCGCCGGCGGCGATCCGTCTGGCGATCTCTTCTTGAGCTGCCTTGTCGAGGAGCGCGACCTTCCCGGCGGTCACGAGTGAGATCTCGCCCTGGTCGAATGCCGCCTGGATCGCATCGGGCGCGTCGAGCAGGAGCAGGTACCGGTTGACGCTGCGGAGGGACAGCTTCATGCGCTTCGCGATCCGGCCCTTGAGTTCCTCCTTCTTCGTGAACCCGAACCTGCGGACGGTCTCACCCTCCTCCAACTCCATCAGGCGTCGGATGCACCGCGCCTTCGCCAGAGGGCCGAGCTGGCGTCTGACGAAGTTGTCCTCGACGAAGTGGCGCTCCACCGCGTCCGGTCCCTCGGCCTCGAGATCGCGGCGGACAACCACGGCGACCTCCTTCCACCCGAGGCGCACGGCCGCGCGGACCCGCTGGTGGCCGGCGATGATCACTCCCGACGAGGTGATCTCGACCGGGTCGCGCTGCCCGTGCTTACGCATGTGCTCGGCGAGCGCCGCCAGTTCGGTCTCGTCGACGTCGCCGAACATCGCGGCCTGTTGCGGGTGTTCTGTGAGCTTGGCGATCTTCCACTTCGTGGTCTGTTTCGTCTCGACAGCCATGTCGCTTGCCTCCTGAAGGTTGGAAAGTGAACTCAGGTCTGAAGCACCACCTCTGAGCGGTTCTCAGCAGCCAATTGCTCAACAACCGAGGAACCGCAGTCTGGTGCAAAACGGGCCTTCCGCTGTCGGATTTCCGTCCCTAAACCCGGGATTTCGGTCCCAGATTTCGCCATTTCGGAACCGTTTTCGGGAGCAAAGGGCCCCCCCTGTGTTTCCCTCGTTCATAGCATCCCACGTCGCTTACACAGAGGAGGCACGCGTCGCGCCGGGCGATCGAGAGCTCGCGCCGCGATCGCTCCACTCACGTCGTCTGCAGCAGTCGGCGCATCCGCCGTTTCAGTTCTTCATGTGAACAGTCCGCCGGGTCGCGCCCGGCTGGGAAGGGCATTAGTAACACCGGCGACGGATCGGGGCGAAGGATCGAGGACTCGCGCGCCCGGCGGAGTCGGGTAACGACGACTTCGGCCTCGTCCCGGGCCTCCCCGTCGAGGGCCACGACGAGCGGGCGACCGGTTGCGAGGCGGCACAGGAGGCGCACCTGGGAGTCGGAAATGTGATTCCCGAGCAGCGCGACGGCATCCCGCTCGAAGCGCCACACGTCGATCGGCCCCTCACAGACCACGACGGGGCCGGTGCCGTCGGTGATCCGCTCGGCGCCGTACAGGAACGCGGTCTTCTGGAGGCCGGGCGCGGTGAAGTATTTGGGCAAGTGTTCGTTCTCATTCAGTCTTCGGGCCTGCCAACCCCACACCCTCGCGCCGTCCTCCGTGACGCGGTGGATGGGGATGACGAGGCGGCCGATTCCCGCACCGGGGAACGGTCCCGCCTCGGAGTACCCGACGCCCCAGCGCTGCGAGATCAGATCGGGAACGAAGCCGCGGCTCCGAACGTATCCCCGCGCCGGGTGCCCCTTATCGAGTTCGCTGAGTCGGAGGAAGTCGCGGGGGAGCGGCTTCGGCGTGCCCGGTTCGGTCACTCTTCCGGGCAGGATTTTCACCCGCCCGGCACCGGCCGTGCGGTCGTACCACGAGACGCGACGAATCAGTTCGACGCGGTTCTCTTCTCGCGCAAGACAGTTCTCGTTGTAACAGATGGCTGCCCACCGGTGCCGGCTCCCGGTCTTCGGGTCCGGAACGCCCCAGCGGTGGTTGATCCAGAGCCGGAAGCGGGTGTCGTTACAGAAAGCGCAGCAGACCCGGTAGTACTCCCCGGCCGAACCCACCTCGAGACGCACCTGACCGCCCGGATACCGGACGTGGCGTGCAATCATGGCCGCGCCTTGGTCGGTGACCCGGACCTCCCCGAATTCCCGCGTGAGAGCCTCAAAAAGGGGCGGATTGAGAACGTTCATGGTCGATTTCTCCTCAGTTTGTGGCCACTTCGGACCCTGTTTTTGCCCGGAATCGGCTCCGGTGAGCGCGCCGTCCGGATTCGCGTGTCAATTCCGGACGGCCTCAACGTCTTTCAAATCCAGAACTTCCGAACACGCCGTCCGGAACGCTCGCGGTCCCAACCCCCGCCCAGCGTTCCTCCCACACCTGCCGCGATCTCTCCTCCTCGAAGGAACAGTGCGGAAGACATTCATTCCGGACGACGCGACGTAACTCTCTGCGCCGGCGACTGTTAATGGCGTCCAGAATCCAAGACGATTCCGGACGGCTCGCGGCGAACATCACCGCAAGTTGTTGCCGGACCGACGGTTGGTGACGTCCGCAATCGAAAACTGCATTCCGGACGTTCCGGACGTCTCTCGCACTCACGCCGCCTCCTCTGTGAGGTCGTCCTCATCTCCTTCGGTGCCGTCTGCGCCGGCGGGCAGCGGGAGCGGCTTTCCAATTCCGGTCCAGAAATAGGGCCGCTTGCCGTCGGGCTCGGCCTGGGGCGAGCGGTACTCCTGGACGCCCGCGAGCCGACCCACCTGACGGTTGAACCGGTTCTTCGACAGCGGCAGGTAGCCGCCGCCCTCGCACCACTCGCGGTACTTCTTGTACAGTTCGTCCTTCAGGATCCGCCGAGGAGGGCCGCCGGCCGGGGGCGGGTGGATCCCGTTCTCGTCCACGAACTGCGAGACCGGGTCGCAGTCGAGTTGGTGCCGCTTCGCCGCCTCGGCGCACACCACACAGGAACTGAACTGCTCCTGCTGAAGCAGCCGCCGCAGCCCCCGCAGTGCCCAGTTCAGAATGCCGGGCAACTCGGCGGCGAGCTTCTTGGCGAGCAGTTCGTCCTGCTCGGCGTCGGGGACGACCACCCGGAACGGCATGGCCACGAGCCGCCGCCACACACCGCGGCTCTTGTCGCTGAACCGCGGCAGGGAGTTGGTACCGAAGATCAACTTGATCGTCGGGGCCATGGTGACCGGAGCCTGGTTCTTCCGGTCGACCATGATGTTGTCCTCGCCGGTGAGGCGCTTCAGCACCCCCTCGGCGACCGCGTCGATCTCGCACAGGTCGCCGCAGATGTTGGCCATCTTCCCCAAGAGCGGCTGGAGCGCGAACCGCTCGCTCAACTGGTCGAGGCTGACGTGGGCGACGTTCTCCTTCCCGAGCATCTGGAGCCACAGGTTTTGGATCACCCCCTTCCCGTTGCTCCCGTCGCCGACCATGAGGAGGAACTTCTGGAAGCGCCCGTCGGGGAGCAGCGAGTAGCCGAACCACTCCTGGAGAAGTTTCATCCGGCGGTCGCCCTTGGTGAGCGGCTTTTTCGTCTCCGGGTCGCGCTCCAGTACCTGGCGGAGGAACACCTTGAACTCCGGACACGTCGCCCCCGGGTCGAAGTCGAACGGCAGGACCGAGGATCCGAACCACCGCGGGTCGTGCGGGAGGAGTTTTGACTCCGAACCGGCCGCGATCGCTTCGAGATCGATCATGCCGTTCCGGAGTACCAGCACCTTTCGCCGGGTGCTCCGGGTCGGCGGGCCGTACTCCTCGACGTAAACAGGCAGCGGCTGATCCGCCCCGCCGACGACGCAGAGCCCCTGCAGGTTCAGCAGCACGTTGGCGACGAGTTGGGTGGTCACCCGCGGCACCCCGGAGTGGTCCTGAAGGTCGCGGGTAACGAGCGCCCGCATCTCTTCGGGCTTGATCTCCTTCCAGGCGCGGTCCCACTCGTAGAAGGTTCCGCCGAAGAAGTGGAGCGTCCGCGCGTCCGCCGCGAGCGGCCCGACCGTGATCGTCGCCCGGTGCCGTTCGACGAAGTCGTTCGCGAGCAGGGTGGGGTTCGGCCCCTGGCCCTTCGAGCCGGAGTCAGTCTCCCCCGCAGCTTCCGCCACTTGGGCGAGGAACTCGGGCTCGGTGATTCCGCCGAAGCCGACTTTCTGAAGGTGCTGCGCGACGGCCTGCGCGCACGCGGCACGTTCGCCCTGTGAGTAACACGCAGCGACGGCGCCCGCTGCCTCGGTCAACCAGTCGGTGACCTCGTCCTGCGATGGTTCGTCCCCGAGTTGCGCCAGCACGAAGTCCAGCGGCGTCGGGTATGTCGCTTTCTTGACCCTGACCGTGACGGCCCGCGACTGCTTCACCGCCGCCCAGAACTCGAAGAACGTGGCGCGGGCGCTGTCGGGCCAAGCGGCGAAGCTGTGGACCTTCAGCACGACCGGACCGTCGGGCTCGGCGGCGATCTCATCGGTGAGCTTGGTCGCGTATTCGGCCGTGAGGTCGGGCGAAATCACCTTTCTGGTGATGTTCCCAACGGCGATGGTCAGTTTCACGACCCGCCCTCCCCGTGACGGAGGGCGTGTGTGAAAGCGGCCGGCTGGCGTGTGTTTCCAAAACGCACTGGACCGGCCGGATCGTCAGGGAGTTGCCACCCTGGGCTGTTGCGCCCCGGTCGAACACGTGTACAATGGCACATGGTGAAGAGCCCTCCTCTTCGCTGGTTTTTGGACGGCCCGCCGGCTGGCACCGGCGGGCCGTTGCGTTGAAAGACCCGAACACTCACTTCTCGACACACAGGCGGGCCCGGGCCAGACCCGCGGACATCACTCCGACCCGTCCATTCGGATCACCCGGCCGTACTCGGCCGGCGGCTCGCCCCCGGGCACCAGACACCAGACGAGCGGCCAGGGCGGGGGCACCTCCGGCGCCGGGCCGAACCCGTCGGTGAAGTAGATCACCACCTCGGGCTTTAGCGGCGCCAGGAACCGTCGGTCGAGTGCCGGGCAGAAGTCGGTCCCGCCCCGACCGTGAACGCGTTCCAGTCGGCCGGCGTAGCGGTAGGTGCGGTGAACTTCGCAGTCCGCCTCAACGACGACGACCTCCCGGGTTCGGGCGAGCCGCTGAAGTTCACCGTCGATGGCTTCGATGATCGGCTCGTCGATGCTGCCCGAAGTATCCAGGATCGCCACCACGGCCGAGTCGCGTGGCCGTCGGAGCCGGCCGGGTACCACACCGATCAAGCGCGGGAACCGGCGCGGCGGGCGCGAGTAGCTGCCTTGCGGGCGAGTCAGTCGGCCGATGTACCGGCGGAGGAGCCGTCGCCAGTCCAGGGTGCCGTCGGCGCCGCCGGCCAGGATGTGACCCGGACTCGCGGTGCCCCGGCCGATCGCCTTCACGGCGGCCTGGAGTTCAGACGGCACTCCGCCGGCTTCCACGGCGGCCTCGTTCAGGAGTGCCGCGACCGCCTCTCGGACAGCGTCTGCATCATCCCCACCAGTTTTCCAGACCGAGTGGTTGTCGATCACGTTGCCGGAGCTGCCGCCCGCGGCGCCCGGGTGGGCCATCCCTCCAACCCCGCTGATCGTGAAGCGCGCCTTCGGTGCCACTCGCGCGAGCCGGCGGTACCGATCGAGCGTCGATTCCATCGGCGGCAGATCGGGGAACTGTTCGAGGCGGATCACCCCGTCGGGAAGCGGCAACGTGACGAACTCGTTGACCGACACCTCGCACGCGACGATGAACGCCCACTGATCGGGGAAGTCGGCCGGATCCAGGCCGAGATGCCCGAGTACGACGTGGTGAACTTCGTGCAGTAGAACACCGCCCCGGACGTCCGCGGTCAGTCCGCGGACGAACTCCGGGTTGTAGAACAGCAACACGCCTCCGGCGGTCGCGGCGACCCCCATAGTCTCGACGGCGGGCGAAGGGACGAGTCGGAACTTCTCCAGTACGCGGGCGTGGAACGGGTACGCGGCGGCGAGCCGTACGATCGCCACCCGGACCGCCCCCTCGGCGATCTGGTCGGAACTGCAACCGGTTCTCATTTCGTCCCCCCGACAGGGGCGGGGACGTCGTAATCGTGCTCCCGGAAGAACTCCTCCATGTCCTCGCGCAGATCGCCCGGCAAGTCAGCCAGGAGCCGGCCGAGGTTCTTCCACGCAGCCGTGTATTCCCGGGCCGCGGTGTACTCGGTACGCGACTGAAGCCGCTGCTTGACCTTCAGCACCGACCCCTGAACCAGATCGAGTTTGCCCTCGGTCACCCACGCCGTCAGGGCCGAGCGGACCTTCTTGTACCCCCGTAGGATCTGATCGGCGTTCAGCGGCTTGACCCGGTCCTTGATGAACCGCAGGAACGATGCGGCCCGCTCGACCCCGACGCACCCGGCGGTCACCGCCTGGAGCAGACCCGAAGGGGTGCCGAGTTTTTCACCCTCCTTGAGCAACTTCGCGACCGCGGTCCACGCCCTCGGGTTACTCGTGGGGGCATCGAACACGCCCGGGTCAGACAGGACGTACTCGATCACCCGCCGGTCGACCTTGTGCTCTCGTGCCCACTCGGCCCACTCGTCCGGACTGGCGACCACGTTGATGCGCACGAACCTCGACTCCAGTGCCGGGTCGAGCTCGTCCGCGGCGTAGCCGTCCTCGGCCGGGTTGATCGCCGCCACCAGCTTCCAAGTTGTCGGCAGGCGGTAGTCGTTGAGGCACCGGGCCGTGAGGAGTTGCAGGCAGGGTGCCCGCATGTACTCCGGGGCCCGGTTGATCTCTTCCAGCGCGAGTAACCCCGCGCCGTCATCCACGGTTGGTAGAACCACCGGCGGCAGGTAGCGTGTCACTTTGCCGTCCAGTTTCGGCATTCCGACCAGATCGGGCGGCTCCATGAGAGACAGATCCATCTGCCGGTATTCCCAGTCCTGGGAACGGGCGTAGTCTTCAAGTTGCGTGCTCTTGCCGACGCCGGTGCCCCCGGCGAGCAGTGGGGTCTGCCCGGCGGCGAAGCAGACGTCCAGGACCGCCACGAGGGGCCGCCCGATCGGGACGGTGATGACGGTGTTCTTGGTCTTAGCCACGGTTGTCCCCCTTTGTTTGTCGGGCCTTGCGTTGCTCCGCCCATTCCGTTCCCTTTTCCGTCAGGGTGCGGCCGCCGGAGCCGACGGTGACAAGGCCGCGGAACCGGAGCGGCTGCTCGATCTGGTTCTTCAGGTTGTCGATGTCCGTCCCGAGGAACGCCGCGATGGCCTCGGCCGAAGCGCTCTCGTTCCGCCGGAGAAACTTCAGGTACTTTCTCGCGGACCGGTCCAAGCCGTCCGCGTCCATGCCGATCTCGTCCAGGTAGACGCGGACGTCGTCGATCCCGAGCTGTCTTTGCTCGGAGTCGGCGAACGTCAGCCGAAGGTTGTTGACGTGGTGCTCCGCCCGCCGAGGGAGGCCGTGGCAGACCTGGGCGAGTTGGCCCGCGGCTTGGGCGCTGAGCAAGATCCCGCGCCGCGTCCCGATCCGGGCCACAATCTCTTTCATCTCGTCAAGCGCGTACGGTTCGAACTCCACCTTCAACGGGATCCGCTTCTGGAGAGCGTTGAGGAGCTTCCCCGGACGGTCGGTCGCGAAGATCAGTGTGATCGGCGCCACGGTCACGGGTTCGTCCGGCTTTGCGCCGGGCACGAGCGCCGCGGGGAGTTCATTGGCGTCGATGACCGTGAACAGGAGTTCCTGTGGGTCACCAGGAAGGTTGTGACATTCATCGAAAAACGCGATATCACACGCTTTCATCGCGGCCAGTTTCCCGGCGATCTCTTCGACCGAAGTTTTCCCGTTGAACTTGATAACCGTCGTACCCGCCCGGACGCCCAGGGTGAGCGCGGCCATACTCTTCCCGCACCCCGAAGGGCCCTCGAATAACATGTGCGGGGCTGGCTCCCCGCGCATCGTGGCCCCGTCTTGGAGTCGCAGGGCGGCTCGGAGCGCCCGCTTCTGCCCGACGAAGTCTTCGACTTGGTACGGTCCGCGGCCCATCAGACGCCCTCCTGGTTGAGGGCCGTGGCCGGTACTTCAGCGCCGCGTCCGCAGGCCACGAGGCGGTCGAGTTCGCTCCGCGGAATAAGGAGGCGCCCGCGCGGGCCGCCCTCGGTGATCCGAACGGCCTTGAGCTTCCCTTCAGTGATCCAGCGCCGGATCGTGTACTCGCTCCGACCGGTCAACTCCGCGACTTCCTCGACGACGTAGCTCTCTTTCCGGCGACTGCCGAGGAGTTCGCTGAGGGCGTCGAGTTTCTGCAGGACGGTTGGCAGGTGGCCGCAGAGGTCGGCGATCTGCGACTCCATCGCCACGAGCCGGGCGAGGAGGGGATCGGGGGGCGCCGGCCCGCCACCGGGTCGGGCCGGTCGGACGGTCGGGATGACCATCGAAACTCCTTCTGATCCGGGAGTCTGAGACCCGATGCACGCCCCGGAACGCGTGAACGCGGGACCAGCCCAGCGGACGGTGGAGTTACTGCGGAATGTGTGTGTGGAAGGTTCGGACTACTGAAAGTGGAAACGACATCCCAACAAAGCCGTCTGAGGGCTTTGTAACCCGGTGTCTGCTGGGTCTGATTGGGATGCCGTTGGCCGAAGCGGCCGGGCAGTCCGTCGGATGAGGTCGGAGCGGTGAACCGCGTTAGCGGTGCGTGATCCGTCGGAGGAGTTCCTCACCCCTCATCCCGAGAAGATCATATTCCGGTTCGGGTGACCGGACAAGGGGCAATTCTTAGCCACGACATGTCGGCGCAACATGCGCCGGCATCCGCCCGAGATGCGTAAGCCGGCGTTCACCAGAACTCACAAGGATCGACCGAGACGGAAGCGAGATTGCCGAGGAGTCGGGCGGCACCCGCCGCGCACGCTTCCTCGACGGCGGCCTGTGCCGCCTGGGCACCGCGATCGGGAACTTCGACCAGGAACTCCTCGCCAGCAATGCCGAGCGATTTGTAGCCGCGGGCTTGCAGCGCGTGGGCGACTTCGAGCATCACCTCGTCGGCGGTGAGTAGAACCTCCTGCTGGAGGACGAGGGGGCGGCTCGCCATCGCGGTGAACCGGCCGCCCAGCGTCCGCCCGCGGGACAAATACAGGTCAGGCCGGCGGCCGCGCGTCGGGTGCGCCCCCCCCGAGTCTGGGGTGGGGTAGGCATCGGAACCCAAGTTCAAGCCTTCCACGCCCGCCGCACCCGAAACACGGTTCCGCGCCCATGCGGCGAACGTGTCCGGGTGTTCCGAGGAGAGCCGCCGGTACAACTCGTCCTGGGACGATCGCCCGAGTCGCGCCCAGATCGTGTCCGCCGACCGGTCCTCCAGACACGGCTGGAGTTCGTAGACGACGTCGGACGCGAGCAGGTTCAGCATTCGCACGGCGTCCAAAGAATCGAAGTTCGGTTCGTGGTATTCGCACGCCAAGAAGGTTCCCAGCCGGGCGTCGGGGATGCCGACAATCGCCGCATTCAACAGGCCCTCGGCGCGGCGCTGCCACGACTCCGCCAACAGCGGTTGGGTTTGTTGGAGGGCCGCGTACCGCTCCAGCGCGGCGTCACGGACGGACCCGAGATCGACGCCGTCCTCCTTGTCCCCGTCTTCGTCCTCTCCCTGCACGGCGGGCGGCGGGCAAGCGGCTCTGGCTTCCCGTACTGCGTCGCCGGCGTAGAGTTCCGCGGCGATCGCGGCCACCGGTTCGTCCGCCCCGAAGAAATACCCGGCGAGGCGACTGGTCCCACGATGAAAGTAACCGCGACTGAGTCCGACAGCGGCGAAGCAGCGGAGCCTGAGATCCCGAACGCGGCCGGCGAGGAACACGTGCTTCGAGTGGGGGCGCAGCACCGGTATGCCGAGCCGCCGGTACACATCCAGGTTCGGTTCCATCGATCGCAGGCGGGGGGCGACATCGTACCGCGGTGCGATCGTCGCAGTCGCCGTGGCGAACCGGATCACCTCGGCCATGCGGACCAATTCGCGCCACGCCCAGAGAGCGCCATCGCATGCCGCCCAACAACCCCAGTGCTCAGCGTTCTGTGTCAATTCGCCGGTCGCCGTTTCCGGGATCGCGACGGGCAAGCCCCACCGATCGACGAGACGTTTCCCGGCGACGCGGAGCCAACCGCGGAGCGCTTCGGTTGTGTCCACGCGATTCCGATCACGAGAGACGGTCTCACCCTCCCACCGGAAGGCGGTATGAGCTTCGGGATGCCGGCGCAGTTCTCTCGACGCATCTCTGTATCGATCCTCGGCGGCGGCGCGAAGATCGTCCAGCCGCGCGCTCACGATTCGGCTGCCGTCATGACTCAGGCACGGCATCGCCACCAGCGCCAGCGTGCCCCTTAGCGCCGTACCGATTCCACAGAAGGTCGCTCCGTTTAACACCTGGTTCGGTAACCCTTCGACCGGGCCGGTGAGACTGTCGGAACCTCCGCTCGCCGGAGGGTGCGCGGCCCCCAACGTCCGTCGGCGGAGGTAGTCGGCCGCATGAGCGGCCAGTGAACTGTGGACCGTTCCGGCGTTCGTGAGTGCCGCGTCCGGGCTGAGCGAGCGGAGGCGGTACTCCGCCTCGTGCGGCCGTTCGACTTCGTCTGCGAGTGCCTCTGCCCGCTCCGCCAACTGATCCGCCACGGCGAGCAGGTTGGCAATCCGGTCCCGAAACGGCAGATTTTGGTACGAATTGGTCGGGATCTGGGACCGGTTTTCGCCCGCACCGGCCGCATTCAGCCGGGCTTCTCCGACCAATTCCTCCTCGGCACGAGGCCGACACACGGAGTTGCTGGTTACCGTGCGAAGGAGCAGATCGAGAAGGCCGAGATCGACCCAACAATCCGCTTCGAGGACGGTCGTCAGGATCGTCGCTTCGGGCTGCGCGGCGTCGGGGAAGAGCGCCGCCGCGGTCACGAGGGGTGCGCTATCGGGGGAGACGAAAAATGCATGGCGGTGAACGAGCAGGAAGGCGGGCAGGAGAGACGCACAAAACGTAACAGGCGTTCCGCCCCCCGAGCCGGCAACTATACGTGCGGCGGATGAGGCCGAAGTGGCGGGCACCTCCAACAGGATCAGTACCTGGCCCGGCACGACCGCGGTCCCGTCCCACTCTCGCACGCCTTCGTTCGCCACGAATTGCTCCCCTGCGACTCACGAGACGGGCGCACCGCGGAGGAACCAGCCCGCGGCGCGCCCCGTACGGCAACAGTGTGAGTCGCCTCTCAGGTGACCGCCAGCGAGAAACTCTCGATCGCGGACTTCTTGTTCGAGGGGAACAGGTGCCGGTACCGCTTGCGCATCGCCTCGGTCGTGTGGCCCATGAACTCGTCGATCACCCGCTGATCCACCCCGGCCGCCGCCAGGTTCGACGCGAACGAGTGCCGGTACGTGTGGAAGCCGACCTTGAACAGGTCGCGGCCGTTGTCCAGGCACCACGTGGTTTTTCGCATCGGCTGCCAGAACACCCGGTTGGCGCGGTCGTTGCTGATCGGCCCGTCCCCGTCCGGCTCGCAGATCACGCACTGCCCACGCACCCGGGTTGCCCGCCACGCGAGGAGATCAGCCTTCAACTCTGGGTGGAGCGTGATCCGGCGGATCGTCTCCCGCTTGCGCCGCGACTGCTTGCGGCTGCGGGCCGACACGTAACCCTCGTCCAGGTCCACGTCGACCCACCGCAGTCGGAGCACCTCGCCCCGCCGCATGCCGGTGTACGCCGGGATCGCGTGCAGAAGGTACCCGTAGTCGGTCGCGGCGTTCGTCTTGACCGTGGCGAGCAGGCCGGCGATCTCGGGCGGGCTCAGGTACAGGCACTCCCACAGGTCGAGCCGTTGCTCGTCGTCGAGGCCGCCGCGCTCGATGATCCGCTCCACTTCTGCCGAGGTGCGGAACGGCGGTCGGTCCTCGCCCCCCTTGATCGGCGCCAGGCCGGCGGCCGGGGACGCGCCCAGATACTGCTGCCGCACGACCCACTTGTAGAACTGCAGCAGCGTGATCCGCTCGCGCTCGGCGGTGTTGGGGTGCCGCTCGGCGAGTCGCGCCTGGAGGTAGCCGTCGAGGTCCCGGAACGTGACCGCGTCGCACGGCCCGTCCGCCCGCCGCCCGAGGTGCCTCGTCAGGTGCCTCAGGTGCATGGCCTGGCTGGACAGGTACGACGGGGCGAGCAGATTTTTCTGCGCCGCGGTGTAGAGGTCGATCAGTTCGCAGGTGGAGGGAGGGGGTGGCGGCGTTTCGGCCGCCTGCGGGCGTTCGACGGGCGCCAGTAGAGTGCCACCGCTGACGACGAAATCGCCGGGATCGACGAGTGCGGGGACGTGAAGCTGTCCGGTGTGGAGCCGGTGGAGGGTGAGTTCGATCAGGTGCAGGGCAGCGCCGGCGGCAGACTCGTCCCGCGTTTTGAGGGACTTCTTGTACTCCTTGCCACCGAACCGGAACCGGACGCAGTAAACGTCACCCTTTTTGCCGAGATTTGCCATGAGCGTGTCGCTTTCCCTTGACGGGACACGTGGTGGTTGGGACCGGGGCGGGTCATCCGACCCCGGTTTGCCACACGGTGCGACACGACTGACACAGGAGGCACTTATGAGGCACCGGCCGCATATTATGGCCGGTGCCCGGCGGTCAAGACCCGCCGCAAGTGCTTGAAAAATATGAGCGAGGACGACGGGACTCGAACCCGCAACCACCGGATCGACAGTCCGGTACTCTAACCAATTGAGCTACGTCCCCAACGCACGGCGATTCCGTCATAGCAGATTCTAACAGCCCGGACTTGCCCGGCAAGACCCCCGGCGCGAACAAACCGTGTCCCAACAGGCTGCCGGGTTGGTTCGTGACTCGCGGGCGTGGATTCAGGAGCGCCAGCAGAGCTAGTTGCGGCCCAGAACCGGGTGCTCGAAGTCTTCGATCATCTTCCGGTTCTCGTCGCGCGTGCGCGCGACCCACTTTTCCACGATCGGCCCCGATTCGGCGCGGAACCGCTTGGCGCGCGCGGCCTCGGCCTCCGCCCGCGCACGCTCGCGCCTCGCGGGGAACGCCGCTTGGAACTCCTGAAACTCGCGCTCGCCCTTCTCGGTGGTCCGGTCGAACTTCGGCACCTCGACGGGTTTCGGTGGCAGCTCCGCGGCGATCCGCGCTTCGAGTTGCACGAGCTCCTTGCCCATCGCCAGCGCGTTCTCGTGGAGCCGGGCCTCGGCCCCCTTCGCGCTCTTCACCAGACACTCACCGCACGCTTCCGCGCGGCCGTCGCCCAGCTCGCGCAGCCCCTTCCGGTCCGCGCCCCAGCGCCGGTCCAGTTCCGCGTCCTTCGCCTTCGCCTCCTCATCGAGTTCGGTCGCTTGCTTCTGCAACGAGCGGAGGTACGCGGGCGGAATCCCTTTCTTCGCCCAGTACGACAGCTCGCGGTTGGCGACGAGCGCCCGATTGTTAGCGAATTGCGCTTCGAGTACCCGGTTGGCCCGTTCGCGCTTCTCCTGGCGTTCGTACAGCAGCCAGCTCCCGACCGTGGCCGCGACCAACCCGACGCACGCGAGGGCAATCAGCACCTGAGATCGGCGGACGGTGGGAGGACGCCAGCCGCGTGCGGCATCGGGCCGGGTTGTTGCAACGGCGAGTGTGGCCGGCGCGGGCGACGCGCCGGCCGCGGGCACCGTGACCGGGTCGCCACAGGTGGGGCAGTTCCGCAGGTACGACTCCGCGGCCCCGGCAACCAGGAGGTCGTTGCGGCAGGACGGGCAGGTGACGACAACTGGCACGAACGGTTCTCCGCGGTTGACAGTAGGAGAAGTATCCCCCCCGCGCGGGGTTGTGACAAGCGGGGTTCGCTCTCATTCATTCGCGCGTGACTTTCCCACGCGCATCGGGTTTAATGGCGCGAGTACCGTTCAACGTCGCCCGTCCCTTTCCCCCGCCGGAGTGCATGTCCATGCTGCCCGCCGAACAGAACGCGAACTGCCCCGAGTGTGAAACTGGTGCGCCGATCGGCCGCCGCGACTTCATCCGCGTGCTCGGCACGACCGCGGCCGTCGCCACGGTCGGGCTGACCCCGCTCCAGAAGGCCACCGCCGCCCGCGCCGAGAAGCAGGCTCAGGCCGAGGCGATGATCTTCGAACTGTACAAGAGCATGGACGCGGACCAGAAGAAGAAGCTGGTGCGCGCGTGGGACCACGGCATCACCAACGGCAAGGGCACCGCGGCCCGGCTGCTGACGCACAACGGCGCGGACGGCAAGTCGCGCATCGGCGAAGAGTACACCAAGAAGCAGGTCGAACTGCTCGACAAGATCTTCCGCGCCATCGCCAACGGCGAAGAGGGCTACAAGGCCCTGAGCCGCAACGGGCGGTTCGACAACAGCAACGACTTCGAGACCATCGGCGCGCTGATCTACGGCGAGGCGGTCGAGGGCAAGAAGTTCTCGCTGGTGTTCTGCGGGCACCACATCACCGTACGGTGCGACGGCAACTCCGAAGAGAAGACCGCGTTCGGCGGGCCGCTGTACTACGGCCACAGCCCCAGCGGGTACGCCACCACGAACGTGTTCTACGCGCAAACGAAGGCCGCTCAGGAGCTGTTCGGCACGTTCGACGAGGCGGCGAAGAAGGCCGCACTGGTGAGCGGGCCGAAGTGGAAGGACGAGCACGGCGGGGTGAAGACGCCGGGCAAGGGCGCAACCAAGCTGCCCGGTCTGGCCTACGCCGACATGTCGAAGGACCAGAAGGCGCTGACCGAGAAGGTGATGAAGGCGCTGGTCGCCCCGTACCGCAAGGAGGACGGCGACGAGGTGATGGAGATCGTGAAGGCCAACGGCGGGATGGAGAAGCTGGCGCTGGCGTTCTACGACGAGGGCAAGGCCACCGCGAAGGAGCCGTGGACGTTCTGGCGGCTCGAAGGCCCGGGCTTCGTGTGGAGCTACCGCGCCCTCCCGCACGTCCACACGTTCGTGAACGTCACCGCCAAGCTCGCGTAAGGGACGACGGGGAACGGCCGGTGCGCCGGCCGTTCCCCGTTTATGGTGGGTCAGTTCTTCTTGGTCCCGTCGCCCTTGAACGTCTCGGTCTTCTGGTAGTTGCACGGCGCGCCCGTGGAGCAGAACACGCCCGACCGGGCCTCCTTCGCGCTCAGGCTGTCGCCCGTGATGCCGCTCTTCTTCAGCAGTTCGAGCACGTCGGTCCATTTCATCAGCGTGCCGCCGGACGAGCACGCCAGGGCGCGGACGTCGCCGGGGCTCCACGCGAAGTTGTTGTTGACGGCCCACTTCTTGGAGTAGAACCCGCCGGCGTGGAGCACCCGCGAGCAGATCGTCGAGCAGTTCTTGCGCAGGTTCTTGTACGTCGCGCCGCCCTTCTTCATGAGCACGGTGAGCCACTCGGCCTTCATCTTCTTCTCTTGCTCGTCGGTCGTGTCCAGTTTGATGAAGTGATCGGGCAGGTAGCCCTCGCTGTCCACGTCCTGACCCAGGGTCAGGTTCCGGTCCCCCTTCTGGGCCTTCTTGAACATGGCCTTGATGACACCCTTCACGCCGAAGTCGGCCCCCTCGCCGGGCCACCAGCTCACATAGCTGTTGAACGCGCGGGCCATGTCTTCGTCGTCAAAGATGTTGCCGATGTTGATGGCCGAGTGGCCGGGCCACGTGTGTCCGGAAACCTTCTGGTGCCCGAACGTGTTGTTCTCCCAAACGATGACGTAGGACGGCATGAGGCCTCCGTGTGCGGGGTTGCGGGCGCGGGTCGTTTGTGTACTTACGCCCGCCCCGGCCGCAATCTTGCAACGCCGTGCGTTTTTCCCTGCATGGCGGCGCGCGCACGAAATCGGGCGGGTGGCTACTTCCCGAACGGCTTCACGTCGCCGAACGCCTGACGGAACGGGGCGTTCTTGAACGAGTTGAACAGCTCCATCCGCTTGCCGATGCGCGTGTCGACCGGTTCCACGGTGGGGCCGGGGATGCCGCCGTTCGCGCCCTGCTCGTAGTAGAACGCCGCGTTCGGCCGCAGCCGCGACACCACCACGTCCTTCAACTTCTTGTGCAGCTCTTCGAGCGCCGCGGGCGGCTTCTTGTCCGCGGCCGGCGGGGTCTGGTCCAGCACCAGCGTCTCGAAGGCCCAGGTGTAGAGTTGCGCGACTTCGGGGTCGGCAACCGGCTTCTGCGTCGCGGCTTGCACCTTCGCTAGCAACTTCTTCGTCTCGTCGTTGGTGTACTTCACGCCGTTCAGCCTCTTCAGCGTGTCCGCGCTCCACTTGCTCAGCTCGGCGCTGGCCGCCTGCACCTTCGCCGGGTCGCCCAGCGACTTCGAGGTGAACGCGACCGCGAGGTTCTTCTCGACGGTCGCGAGCGCTTCGAGCGACGCCTTGAGGTCGCCGCCGCCGGGCATCTCGGCCGCGTGCTCCATCACGACGCGGGTCAGGGCGAACGTGGCCGGGCGGAACAGCGGGCGACCGGGCCGGGCGTTGTACCCGCGGTCCTGGCGGTCGCTGGGGTACTTGAGGTTGTGGTGGCACGAGGCGCAGTCGAACGCCGCGTAGTCGAGACCGTCTTCTTTGCCGTCGAGGGCGAGTTGGCCGGTGACGACGGCGGACGAGTGCAGCGTGGCGACGGTCGATTCGACGAACCGGCGGGCGACGTGCGACTCGTCGGCACGGATGTGGAACACCGCGTTCGCCTTCTTCGGGTCTTTCTCCGCGAGGGTCTTCAGGTACGGCATTTCGGATGGCAGGCCCCAGTGCCGCGGCTGCTCGCGGGTGTAAGCGATCAGGTCGAGCGGCGGCAGCGGCGGGTGCCCGGCAGCGTACATGTCGTGCGTGACAAAGCGGCCCTCGTCCAGGTTCCCGATGTGGCACGAGGCGCAGCGGTTGGTGGCCTCGGCCGCGTCGCGCAGGTTCACCAGCCCCCATTCCGCCTTGATCTTTGGGTCAGTCTCGCGCCAATCAACGATCGAGGTCGCACCCTTCGGTGCGTTCGCTTTGTCCATGTGCGATTCTTGGTGACGGAATCGGTAGAGCGAACCGTGACCGTGGCACATCTCGCACCCGACCCCGTCCCGCGGGTTGAACGAATCAACGGTCCAAGTCTTGTGCGGTGCGATCGATGCTGGTTGTTTTGTGCTCGCGTGGCACGCGAGACACTGAGTATCGGTGGAGACAGTGTAATCTTGCTTTTTGTACCGTGCGTCAACACCGGCACGGCGCATGTTGTCTTCCATCCGCTGAGCTGTGGTGTTGGGCTTATCACCCCCGTCCTTCACCTCGGTGCACCTGTTCGTGAGCAGGTTCTTGTAAGCAGTTGAGTGGAGGTCGTGGACACCCCACACCTTGTTTTCCCATAGCCGAACGAACTCGTACCCGAGTGTGCTCTTGTACTCGTCGTTCATAGTCGGGTCTGCCGTATCGTGGCACTGTTTGCATGCCGCAGCACCGATCAGGGTTTGCTTCAGCTTCTCTTTCTCCGTCGGCCGCGGATACTCGTCCTTCTTGTCATCCTTTTGGCGCGCGTGCGCGGCGCGGTCCGGCCCGCCGGCCGACATCAGGCCGAGTACCAGACCGGCGAACGCGGCCGTGAGGCCCGCGGCGCGGGTCGCGCGCTGAGAGTGTGCCGACATCAGTTCCCCCCCGTGGGAGCGGTCGCGTCCCGCAACCGCTCGAAGTTCTTCTTCAACAGATCGAGTTTGTTCCGGTCGTAGTCGAACGGGCTGTCGAACCGCGCGCCCTTCACCGCGGGGAACCGCAGGTTGTCGCGCACCGCGTCCAGCTCTTTACCCCACTTGTTCGCGGGCGCGCCGCCCGTTGCGTGGAACATCGCCGCACAGCCCAAGTAGTTCGAGGCGAGCGCGTCCCAGTCGTGATCCGCGAGCTTCGCGCCGTCCTTCGAGAGCGCGTTCCGCGCGATGGCGTTCGCCAGTTTCTCCGCGGTCCCCTTCGGCACCGGCTTCGCGCCGCGGTCCTCGGCCGCTTGCAGCCCGGCGAGCCACGCATCGAGTTCCGCGACCGCCTTCGTCGACTGCGTTGCGACCGCCTTCGCGTTCGGTGCCCGCTTCGACTCCATCAGTTTCTGGAGCGCCTTCAGTTCCTTCAAGTCCGGTGAGCTTACACCGGGATAGGCCGCGCCGCAATACTCGGCCGCGATTCCGATGCCGGTGTTCGACCACACCTCCCAGCCGGGAACGCCCGGCGCGCGGGTGGTGGCGCTCGCTTCGCCGCGGATCGCGCCCTCGCCGATCTTCTGGTGACACGAATAGCAACTGTACCCGGCGAACTCCGGCCAGATGCCGTCCGGCTTGTCCGCCTTCTCCGCGCGGCTGCGCAGCAGGTCGGTCGCGCTGCGGAGCGCCGCGACCTGCCCGACGATCCACGCCCGCACCTCGAAGTCCGGTTGCGGGGTCTTTTCGGTCCAGTGCTTGCGGTAGCCCGGCTGATGGTGGAACGCGGCAGCCTCGAAGGTGATCCGTGGGTGGCCGGCGGCGTACAGGTCGTGGTTCACGTCGCGGTCGGCGTCGCCGACGTGACAGCCGGCGCAGTTGAGCGTGCGGGCGACGAGGTTGCCCGCCGGCACGAACCCGTACTTCTCCCACTTCTCGCGGTTGCTGAGCGCCTTCCACTCGGCGGAGTAATGGTCCCCGATCCACTTGTCCGCGGGGCCGTGGCACGCACCGCAGCCGACGCCCTCGGACAGACTCTGGTCGCGCGTTTCGGGGTCTTTGCCGCTATCGACCGCGTGGCACTTCAGGCACAGCGCGGCCTTGTGCGCCTCGCCGATGTTGAGCGCCTTCGCCATGCGCACGGAGACGTTGTTGAACAGCACGCGGTACGCCTTCGTGTGCGGGTCACCCTGCCCTTCGGGGAACGCCTCCGGTGCCCACGTCGAGTGCTCGCTGCCGACCTTGCCGACCTGCCCGCCGCCGTGACACGAGGCCGCGGCGCACGACGTGGCGGCGCGGTGCGCGAACGGCGCTTTGCCGACACCGTAGGGCGTTTGTGGATCGGGCGCGGCGGGCGCGAGTTGTGGTTCCTGCGGGTTCCGCGGGTTGGCCGGGCTGAGCGCGGCGCCCAGCGCGCTCGCGCAGACGACGACCGCGATAACGAGAAATGGACGCACGGCTACACTCGCGGCCAGTCCGTCGCATCCGTGCGGGGGCTTCCTCGGCGAAAATCGTATTAGGGGCGCTTCCTCCGTATCGCCTCGAACGCCCCCTCGACTTCGGCCCATTTCACGTTCGGCCAGTCGTCGGTTCGGAGCGCGCCCAGCGCACGCCGAAACTCCGGCACAAGGTCCGACGGCCCCGGGCGCGCACGCTCCATCGCCGCGTACCCGTAGAAGAGCTGCGCGGCGCTGTCCCATTCCGGCACGCGGGGCAGCGGAGACTGAAACAGCCGGTTGAGCGGGTACACGTCTTCAACCCGCACCGCATTGGTCAACCTCCCGCGCAATTCCGCCATTGTTCCCGAACCCTGCTTAGCGAGTGCGACGATCTCGCCGCGTTTCGGTCGCGCCACGCTCATCGCGTTCGTGACGTACTTGAGGGTCGCTGTGTCGGGGGTTGGCTGGTCGATACCGGCCGCGACTGTCATCGGCCAGATCGGTTGCCATCCCGGTGAACCCAGCGTATGCCCGGTGAGTTTCGGGTCTTTCCGCCACCGTGCCTCAAGTGAAGGATCGGTGGCGGCGCGGAGGTTGTGGTGACACGCGGCGCAGTTGAACTCGGCGAACTCCGGCCACGGCGTGCGCGCGTCGTCCTTCGAGCGCTCGGCGCGGTCCACGAGCATCTTGCACGCGGCCTCGGCGTGCGCCACGCGACCGACCAACCACACCTTCGCGGGGCTGTGCGCTCGCGGCGTGTTGGTCGTGCGGTCCTTCTCCAACCAGTGTGCGGGCAGCCGGCGCTGGTACTCGGCGAAGTCGAAGTTCAGTCGCGGGTGGCCGGCGGCGATCATGTCGTGGTTCATGTCGCGCACCGGCAGGCCGTTCTCGGCCGGCGCGCCGACGTGACAGCCGGCGCAGGCCAGCGCCCGCTCGCCCAGGTCGTACAGCGGGTTCATGCCGGTCTTGGCGTACACCCCCGCGCGCGGTCCCTTCCAGGTGGTGTGATCGCCGACCCACCCGCCGGCGTTGCCGTGACACGCCTCACAGCTCACTCCCTCGGTGCGCAGGTGCGTCGCGCGCGCGTCGGTCATTCGTTCGCTGGTGGCGAGGCTCGGGTTCGTATGGCACGCGACGCACCGGGCGTCGCTCGTCGCACTGGTGCCCGGCGCGTAGCGGGCCATGATGTGCGCGGCCGTGACCTTGACCGGGCGGTGCGGGCTGTCCGTCAGCAGGCTGTACGCGGCGGAATGCGGGTCGGCCGCGGACCAGGTGCTGCCGGAGCTTTGCCAGGTGTCCGCGTCCAGCTTCCCCGCGAGCGTCTTGTTGGCGGGTGAACCGTGACACGCGGACGCGAGACACCCCGACATGCCGACCGGCAGGCCCTTCAGGTCGGCGGCGCTGGGGCGCGGCAACTGTTCGCGCGCGCCGAGCGTCACTTCGATTGGTGCCGGCCGGCTGATGATGCCGAGCGCGATCGCGCCGGTCGCAACGACCCCGAATACAAGCAGTACGCTACGAGCCGCGCGATTCATGGTGAGTCGACATCGGAAAGGGTTGGGGACCGGCGCTCACCATGTTCGCGTTTTCCCCCGCGTTCGGCAAGCCGTTTCCGCCGGGTCGCGCCACGCGCGTCCGAACGCGCCGGTCGTGCCGGCGGTCGGTTCTTCTATCTTTTGGTGCATCGGATGTTACTATGAAGGAGTGGCCCGCGCCGCACCCGGAGGCCGACACGGATAACGGCCCGCACCAACGACGCTCACCCCGGTTCGCCATGATCCTCAGCGCGCTCTTCGCCAGCAACGCCGGCCTTCAAGCCGCGTCCGCGTTCCTCGACGTGACGAGTAACAACGTCGCGAACTCGAACACCACGGGCTATAAGGCGGGTCAGATCACGTTCCAGGACTTGCTCTACACCGGGTCCCCGGCGGGCGCGGCCACACAAGGGGTCACCCCGCCGAGCAGCAACCAGATCGGCACCGGGGCCATCGTGGATACGATCGCGGGGAACTTCACACAGGGCGGATTGACACCGGGCGAAGGGCCACTCGACCTCGCCATCACGGGCGAAGGGTTCTTCGCGGTCGCGCTTCCGGACGGCACGACCGGCTACACCCGCTCGGGCAACTTCAACTTCGACAACGCCGGCAACGTCGTCACCGCCGACGGCTTCTTCCTCGGTGGCGGGATCGCGCTGCCGGCCGGCACCACGGCAGTTTCGGTCTCGCCCGCCGGGGTCGTGACCGCGACCACCCCAGACGGCATTCAGCAGATCGGGCAGCTCCAGTTGACGCGGTTCCAGAACCCGGCCGGGCTGACGCGGGTCGGCAACACGACGTTCGCCGCGTCGCCGGCCAGCGGCACCGGGACCACCGACGTGCCCGGAACCAACGGCCTCGGCACGATCGGTCAGGGGTTTCTGGAGCAGTCGAACGTGGAACTCACGAACGAACTCATCAACCTGCTGATCGCACAGCGGACGTTCTCGTTCAACACCCAGGCGATCCAGATCGAAACGCAAGTGCTCCAGGCGACCACAGACCTGATCCGGTGACGCACCAGGCTCTACTCCGTGGGCACGCGACCGGCGAAACAGGCGGCGGCGGCGCGGTGATTGCGGGCCAGTTCGTACCCCTTGCCCATGACCGCGAGGATCGCGGCTTTGTCGGCCCCGTCGCGGGCCAGCAGCGCCCGGCAACGGCGGACGCACTCGTCGGCCTTCAGTTCGCGCAGGGCCATCTCCGCGAGCTTCAGTTCCGCGCTCGGGCCGTAACCCTTGGGGTCGATCACGGCCACGGCCAGATACCTCTGCCGGGCGTCGTTGCGCCGGTCGAGCAGGTCGTACCACTCGGCGACCTCGAACGTCATCCGCGCGGCGAGCGGGCCGCGCGTGGCGACCGAAGCGGCGTCGTACAGCGCCGCGGTCCGGTCCGCGAGGCCCAGGTCGCGGTACACGCGCCCGGCCAGGAGCGTGCCGCCCGGCCCGATCGCGCTCACGTCACCGGCCCCGCGCAGCGCGGCGAGCAAACTCGCGCGCCGGCTCTCGGTCGGTGACGAACGGTATCGCAGCAGCGCGTCGAACGCCGTGTTGAGGGCCGAGTGGGCCTCGCGCGTATCGGTTCGGTAGTCGTGGAGCACGGCCCGCGCCGCGTCGTCGTTGCCCGCGAGCAGTTCGGCGGCGCAGGTGCCGAACGCGGCGGCCGAAACCACCTCGCGCGTCTTCCCGCGCAGCGCGGTCTGGAACGCGGTCCGGGCGGCGGTGAAGTCGCCCGCGTCCATGTGTGTGCGGCCGACCCACCACCAGCCGTAATCGGCCCACTGCGAGCGCGGCGCGCGGTCGACCAGATCGACGAACCGACTGCGCGCCGCCTGCCGCGCCCCGCTGTTCAGTTCGACGAGGCCGAGGTTGTAAACGGCGTAGGGGAGCTCGCGCGCCTCCGGCGCGGTTTCCATCACGTGCCGGTATTCCTTACCGGCCAGCGTCAGGTGCCCGGCCTCGAACTCGAAGTTCGCGACCCACACGTGAGCGGCCAGCGCCGACGGATGCGTCGGGGCCGCGTCGAGCGCCCGGCGGAACAGCTTGGCAACCCCGGTGCGGTCGGCCGGCTTCGTCCCGAGCGCGACCTTCAGCTCGTCGCCCTCGATCTTCCAGCCCGCCCCGAATCGACCGAGCAGCGCCGCCAGCACCTCGTCGAGCGGCAGCGCTTCGACGTCCACCAGT
>SXHE01000866.1 GCA_005773755.1 Planctomycetia bacterium | reverse complement strand
GTCGGCGTGGCGCGCGACGTTCGGCAGGTACTCGCAAACCTGGATGCCGGTGACCTTGGTCTGAACCGGGCGGAACTCGCCGCCGGTGGGCCGCCCCGGCTTCAGGTCGAAGGTGTCGATCTGGCTGGCGCCGCCGCCCATGTAGAGCATGATGCAGCGCTTGCCGGAGCGCTTCGCCTCCGCCGCAATCGTCTGCGAGTGCGTCAACGCACCCCAGTTCGCGACCGCGTAGCCGCCCGCCGTGGTCAGCAGCCCCCTCATCAGCGAGCGACGGCTCAGGTGGTGCCCCGAGTTGCAGGCGCCCGCCCGGATGTTCCGATTCATCTGCCACCCTCCGGCCTGGTTATCGATTGAAGCGAAACTCCGAACACGACACCAACACCCACACCGCGTCCTCCATGCGCTGCGCCGCCGCCTTCGGGTCCTTCGCGTCCGCACTCAGGTACTTGATGAACCGCTCCTTCTCCTCGCTGGTCGGTGGCCGGCTCAGCACCGACAGGAACAGGCGCTCGACCTTCGCGCCCCAGTCCTCGGAACCGGTGAGCAACTTCTCCGGGAGGTTGCCCTTGTTGGGCCGGCACAGGCCGCGGAACTGGTCGCCGTTGTGCAGGAACAGGTGCTCCGACAGACTGCCCTGAAACCGCCCCTGACCGTCGGCGGGTTGCCCGAGGTACTGCAGCATCTGGGAACTCGGCTCGGCTTTCAGGGCCGATTCGAGGCCGAGCCCCGTTGCGACGTGCAGCGACGCCGTGAGCTCCTCGACGCTCAGCGGGCGTATGCGGGCACGTTCGTAGTGCTTCGGCATCGCGTCGGCGACCGGGCCGAGGTCGGTCGCCTGATACGCCGCGCTGGTGACGATCTCCCGAACGAGCCACTTCAGGTCGAACTTGTGTGCGACGAACGCCGCCTCGATGGTCTTCAGCAATTCGGGGTTGCTCGGAGTGTTCTGTGAGTTGAAGTCATCGACGGGGTGCACGAAGCCCCGGCCCATGAACTGCGCCCACACGCGGTTGACCGCCGCCCGCGCGAAGTACGGGTTGTCTTTCGCGGTCATCCACTCAACGAACTTCTCGCGGCGCGAGAAGGCCGGTTTCGGCGGCACCTCGCCCGGCTTCAGCTTCGGTTCGACGTAGGCCTTCGGTGCTTCCGGTTCGGTCAGCGCCACGCCGTTGAGGAACTTGG
Source organism: Planctomycetia bacterium (assembly GCA_005773755.1). Taxonomy (GTDB): domain Bacteria; phylum Planctomycetota; class Planctomycetia; order Gemmatales; family Gemmataceae; genus Gemmata. Next base: position 2,002 of record SXHE01000866.1, on the reverse strand, counting down.
GCTTGATGGGGACCGATTGCTTCTTCTTGGTCTTCGGGTCGATTTCTTCGGTGGCGAACAGGGCTTCGCCGACGGCCTTCTCGCCGACGAGGTACTGCTTGCCCTTCTGGTTGGTGACCTCGGGCTTCCCCGGCACTTCCACGGTCACGGTGCGGACGAAGAAGCCGGCCATGCCGTGATAGTCCTTCTGCGTCCACGGCTCGTACGGGTGGTCGTGGCACCTGGCGCACTGGATCTGGGTCGCGAGGAAGACGCGCGAGACCGCGGTGACCATCTCGTCCGTGCCGCTGTTCACCGCGAAGAAGAGCTGCGACCCGTCCTCCTCGGCCCGGAGGACCTTCGCGGCGATGCGGTCCCAGGGCTCGTTCGCCTCGAACTGCCGGGCGAGCCACTGGCGGAACCGCTCGCGGTTCCGGTGGCCGATGGTCCCTTCCACGAGCGTGGCGTTGCGGCCCAGCATGGCCAGGTCCCACGCGTGGGACTGCTGCCGGGCGAACCGCGGATCGGACAGCAACGTGTCGATGAGCTTTTCGCGTTTCTTGGGGTCAGCGTCTTTGAGGAACGCGGTCGCCTCTTCGTACGTGGGGATCATGCCTACGAGGTCGAGGTGCACACGCCGCAGGAACACCGAGTCCGACGACCGGGCCGGTGCGGTGATCTTCTCCTTCGCCCACCCCGCCTTGATCTCGCGGTCGATGGTGTCGCGCAACCGCTCGTCCTCGGCCTGCGCCGGGCGGAGGTACGCGGACAGAGCGAGAACGGAAAGGAGAATTCGAAACGCGCACATGTTCTTTACCCACCGCGGGTTACGTTCCGGTTTCGCTCCGGGCATTCGGCGACACTCCCGACCCGCGGATCGCTCCGCCCGGTCCGCGCCCACATCACCCGTATTGCGAGTTAGCCGAACTGGTCGGAATCCCGTGCGAAAAAAACGATTTTCCCGGCCCGGCGGCGCTCTCACCCGAGGATTTCCTTGACGACCTCGCCGTGGACGTCGGTGAGGCGGTAGTCGCGGCCGCCGTGGCGGAAGGTCAACTTTGTGTGGTCGAGGCCCATCAGGTGCAAGATGGTGGCGTGCAGGTCGTGGACGTGGACCTTCTTCTCCACCGCGTGCCAACCGAACTCGTCGGTCGCGCCGTGCGCCATCCCGCCTTTGACGCCGCCGCCGGCCAGCCACATCGAGAAACCGAACGGGTGATGCTCGCGACCGTTGTTGCCCTCCGCCGTCGGCGTTCGACCGAACTCGCCGCCCCACAGGACCAGCGTGTCGTCGAGCAGCCCGCGTGACTTCAGGTCCGTCAGCAGGGCCGCGATGGGTTGGTCCACGGCCTGACAGCGTTTCGGCAGGTTCTCGCGGATGCCGCCGTGGTGGTCCCAGGCGTTGTTGGCCGGCGCGTCGAACAGTTGCACGAAGCGGACACCGCGTTCGAGCAACCGGCGACCCATCAGGCACTGGCGACCGAACAGGTCGGTCGCCGGCGAGCCGATACCGTACATCGCCTGCACCTTGGCGCTCTCGCGCGAGATGTCGAACGCCTCCGGCGCCTCCCTCTGCATGCGGAACGCCAACTCGAACGAGGAGATGCGGGCATCCAGTTGCGAGTCCGACGGGCGACCGCGTTTGTGCAACTCGTTGAACTCCTTCAAAGCATCGAGCTTGTCCCGCTGCTCCGCCTCGCCGGAGCCAGTGTGCAGGTTGGCGATCGGGTTCTTCATGTCGCGGACGAGGGTGCCCTGATAGGCGCTCGGCAGGAAGCTCGACGCCCACAGCTGTGCCCCCTGGAACACCTCCGCCGGGCTGACGACGACGAACCCCGGCAGGTTCTGGTTCACCGTTCCCAACCCGTACACCAGCCACGACCCCATGCTGGGTCGCGAGAACGCCTGCTCGCCGGTGCATATCTGGAGGGCCGCGCCGGTGTGGTTGATGTTGTCCGCGTGCATCGAGCGGATGACGCAGATGTCGTCGATACAGGACGCGACCCGCGGCAGCAGTTCGCTC
>SXHE01000865.1 GCA_005773755.1 Planctomycetia bacterium | reverse complement strand
GGCGGATCGTGTACGGGAACCGCGTCGGGGGCGGGATGACGGCCTTGAGCGAGCGCTCGGCCAGCATCCCGTGGCCGATCTCGCGGCGGCCCGGTCCGCGGATCGGCTTGCACTCGCCGACCGAGTACGGCGGGAAGTTGTAGTCGAGGTAGAACTTCTTCGAGTACTCCTCTTGCAGGCCGTCAACCTTCTGTTCGTCGGCGACGGTGCCGAGCGTGGCGACGACCAGGGCCTGCGTTTCGCCGCGCTGGAACACGGCGGTGCCGTGGGTGCGGGGCAGCACCGCGACCTCGCCGGAGATGTGCCGCAGGACTTTCGGGGCGCGGCCGTCGATGCGGGTGCCGCCCAGGGTGATCTCGCGGAAGGTGCGCTCGCGCACCGCGCCCAGCGCCGACGAGACCTGCGCCGCGGTGTACTTCGGGGCGGTCTCGCCCTCGGGCACATACACCTTCTTGATCTCGTCCTTGAGCGCGTCGAGCGCGGCGTTGCGCTCCTTCTTGCCCTTCGTCAGGTACTTCTCGCGGTAGGTGGTGCCGTACTTCTTGTACAGCTCTTCCGCCAGCGGGTTCTCCGGCGACGCGGGGGGCAGCACCTTCGCGGGCTGGCCGGCCTCGGTGCGGAGCCGCTCGATGGCGTCGATCAGCGTCGCGCACTCCGCGTGCGCCCGCATGATCGCGTCGCCCATCTCCTGCTCAGGAATCTCGCGCGCGAACCCTTCGATCATGCACACCGCGTCGCGGGTGGCGGCGACGATCAGGTCGAGGTCGCTCTCTTCCATCTGGGACGCGGTGGGGAGGACGATCAGCTCGCCGTTCACGCGGCCCAGGCGGAGGCCGCCGTAGGGCTTCAGGAACGGGATGTGCGAGACGTGCAGCGCGGCCGACGTGCCGATGAGGGCCAGCATGTCCGCGTCGTTCTCCCGGTCGGAGGAGAGGACGGTGCAGTGGATCTGGACTTCGTTGTAGTAGTCGGTGGGGAACAGCGGGCGCGAGGGGCGGTCGATCAGGCGCGAGGTGAGCGTCTCTTTGGTGCTGGGGCGGGTCTCGCGCTTGATGAACCCGCCGGGGAACTTACCGGCGGCGTAGGTGCGCTCGCGGTATTCCACCTGGAGGGGGAAGAAGTCGCGGCCGGGGATCGGGTTCCCCTCGACGGCGGCGCAGAGAACGGACGTGTCGCCATAGGTGACGAGCACGGAGCCGTGCGCCTGTTTGGCGAGCTTCCCGGTTTCGAGGACGAGCGTTCGACCGCCGAACTGACATTCGACACGAGCATAGTTGACCGGCACGGAGGTGACCCTTTCCGTTTTGCCGGTAGGAGCGCGATCGCGAACCCCGGCCTCACGGCCGGGGGCGGCTTCGGTAACGTGGCGTTACTTGCGGAGGCCGAGCTTACCGATGACCGCGAGGTACTTGTCGCGGTCGGTCTGGCGCAGGTACTTCAGCAGGTCGGACCGCTGGCTGACGAGTTTGAGCAGCCCGCGCCGACTGGAGAAGTCCTTTTTGTGCGCCCGCATGTGCTCGGTGAGGGAGTTGATCCGCTTCGTCAGAAGCGCGATCTGCACCTCGGGTGACCCGGTATCCGCGCCGTCCCGACGGAACTGCGTGATGAGTTCGGACTTCTCTTCCTTCGTGATCGACATTTCGTCCGTCTCCGCTTCGCTGGCCCCGCCGCGTCGCACTCCTACCGTCGATTACGAAACGACGTTAGTTAACACTCTTTGGGATTTATGCAATTTACCGCCCCGCGGCCAGACGGCAAGGGCGGAAAAGTGCGCCGGAGGGAACCAAACGAACGGATTACTTCGTGTACGGCTGAACCGTCACCAGCGCCGGCACGACCCGGTAGTGCTTGTCGTTGAAAGTACACAGTTCGGCCGAAAGGCCAACGGCGCAGGACGCGATGATGGCGTCCAAAAGGCCCAACCCGTTCGACAAATGGAACGCGGTAAAGTCGGCGAGCGCACGCTGAAAATCTCCCGTCGTCGGCCAGACGACTGGCAGCGGCGCGATTAACCGCAGCACGTCGCGCACCTGTTTGGCGTTTTGTGCCCCCTGGATCAGTTCCATGACAACCAAGCCGGGCACAGACGGCAGTTCGGTCAGCCCCGTGAACCACGCCAGAGCCGCCGCGTGCCCGCGCTGGACGTCGATGAGAACGTCCGTGTCCAGCAGGAGCATGGCACTTACTCCCCGCGCCGCTGGGCTTGTTCGCGGAGGGCGCGGGCGCACGTTTGGCTGTCGGCGATGTCCGACCGGGTGCCGACCAACCCTTCGGCGCGCCAAAAGGCAACGAGGTCGGCACCGCTGCGGACCGCGTCCGGGGTGCGGCGGGCCGACGACAGCAAGTGGAGCGCGTAGTCGGGCAACGACAACCCGGCCCGCGCTGCCTCATCGGTCAAAGCGTCCGCCAGTTCGTCGGGCAGTTCGAGAGTGAGCGGCATGAGAAGTTCCCGCGCGGTTCGGCACGACTCACTTGATGATCCCAGGAACGGCCACTGCCGTCAACGCCTCAAGGCGCAGCGGCGCATTCCGGCTGCCTAACAGTACGATTCCAACACCCCGCGGCGGCGCACGTCCAGCGTGGCGCAGTGGAACGAGCCGCCGAACGGCCCGACCGCGTCGAACGCCACCGGGATCGGCTTGAAGCCCCAGTCGCGCAACTGGCGGATGAAGTTCGTTTGCTGCGCGTCCACGATCACCCGCTCGCGGTCGATGGACAGCACGTTCATCGACAGCCACTGGCTGCTGAACTGCGGCGACGCCATCGCCGAGTTCGGGTCGTAGGTGGGCCGCGGGGCCGTCAGCACGTCCCACGACTTCAGGCACGCGGGCAGTTCGGCCGGGTCGATCCAGTCCGGGTTCACCAGCACCTTGCCCGGCGCGAGCGGCACGAACGTCGTGTCGATGTGGCACGGGGTCGAGCACCGCGTGTGAATCTCGTGGACGCGGAACCCGCTGCCCAGGTGCCGGCGCACCCACTCGATGCCCAGGCCGTTGGTCACCACGCTGCGGGTCACGACCAGGTCGCGCCCGCACCGCACGAAGTCGGCCGACTCGAACACCACTTCTTCTTCGTTGATCGGGTAGCGGTGCGCCGTGCCCGCCGGCAGCAGCCGCTTGCCGAGCATCGAGACGGTCGTGCCCATTTCGAGCGCGCGGGCGTTGTGGTCGTAGAGCGAGTCGCGCAGCGCCGGCTTCGGCGCGGACGTGAGCCGCGCCCCGGCGCGGAAATACTCGGTGAAGAGGCGGCGGTACGCGAGCGCCTCGAAGTGCCGGTGCCGCATGGGGCTGGCGCACTCGATGATCTCGTTCCCCACCACGAAGAACAGGTCGCGCGGGTTGGCCGTGTTCCACCCGCTGCGGCAGTGCCAGAACGGGGTCGAGTAGCCGACGTTGTGAGGCATCGGGTCCGGGCGGCGGACCTTCACCCCCTCGCCGCGCAGCACCCGCACCAGCTCTTCGAGCTGCTCGTGTGCTGCCTTGACGTGCCCGTCCTCGACGAGCGCGCCTTGGTAGTGCCAGAGCCAGTCCGGTTCGCCGGCCGCGGCCAAGATCGGCCCGCACTCCGGGTACGTCGCCCCGAGCACGGTGCCGACGATCACCTCTTCGAGCGGGTCCCACTCGTTGAACGACTGCACAACGGGCGCGGCCGCGGGTTGCGTCTCAGCCAACCGAGTCTCCTTTGAATGAACGATAACGCTCATCCTACTTTGCCCCACTGATTGCTTCGCGAGCCTTCGCGGGGGTCAAAGAGTGGATCAGTTTCCCCGTTCGCACGTCCAGAATCGCTAGTCCCCCCGGGTGCTTGGGGACGGCGTTCCGACGCATCTGACACATGACCCTCGAACCGTCCGGGGCGAAGAGAAAATTGACCTCGTTCAGGTTGGGATAGAAGCCGTCTAGTTTAGTAGCTCCTAAGAGGCGGATACCCGTCGTCTTTCCAGTGTCGGCGTTGACAAAGTGCATTGCGGATTCCGAGATCAAGGTGACAGTCTTGCCGTCGGGAGAGAGGAAGCCGTTCTTCATGTCGCGGTTGGCGCTCGTGGTGAGTTCACGAAACGCCTCGACCCCGAATGCGCGCTCCAGTTCGCGAGCCGCGTCTTTCAGTTGCTTCCGCTCGTCGTCCGTGATGTCGAGGTGGAGGTCCAGATTCCCGGACTCGTTCGCGGGTTTGATCTCACGGAGCAGGGATCCGGTCTTCGCGTCCCAGAGGTGAACCTCGCCTCGGGTGTCCACGGTCAATAACCGGTTCGCGGACTTGTCGAATGTTGCGTCCCCCAAATAGACCTTGCCTTTGGTCGTCGCCAGAACCTTGCCAGAGTCGGTGTCGAATATCTGCCAGGCGCGCTCGACGGGACCGCCCGGCGTGGATGGTTCCTCGATCGCGACACGGCTGCCGTCGGCAGAGAATATCCCTCGACGGAACGGGAGCAACCGTTCGGTGACAGAGGTCTTCTTCACCAGATCCCAACGCACCAGCCTTGACGAGTCGGGCGTTGTCTTCTCCGTCTGTTCGAGGGTCAACAATCCTTTTCCGTCAGCGGTAAAAGCAAAATGGCCGTACCCGGACTGCCAGATCGCCCCTTGGGGGGTCTTGGCGCTGGTGGGCAGTGCCGTGGACTCGAACTCGACCGCCCCGTCGGTCGCGGAGACGACCACGATCCGTTGCTTCCCGTCGGGCAGGCCACCGACCCTCACGGCGATACGTTTGCCGTCGGGTGAATACTGTACGCACTGGGGCTGCCCCGGTACCGATAACACCTTCGCTGGCGCGCCCGTTGTGGCATCCCAGAGGACCAACCTGCCCGGCCGTTTTGGGTCGGGAAGTCGCGAGTCGGACGTGATCACCACGCGGCCGTCCGGAGAGACGGCGAGTACTGGGTCGCGAAACCAAGGAATATCAGACGGCGGTTCAGCCCTCGGGGCGGCTCCCAAGTCGCATGGAACAGTGACAACAACTAGGAGCGGAAGGAACAACAGAGATCTAACAACAGATGGCGCAACGGCGTCGGACATACCGCCCTCCTTCGTGGCCTAACTTGTGTTTCTCTCAGTCAACATACCGCGAATATTTCTCTCCCTCGATGCTAACGCGGTTCGCGGGGGAGTCAACGTTTGAGTCGCAATGGTCGCCGGCTCTGGCCCTTTGGGGTTCGGAGCGGGTACAGTATCCCCATTCGCACTCCCCACGAGGCAGGTTCGCCATGCACCCCGCTTACGCGCTCTCTGATGTCGCCACCGTGTTCAGCCCGGCGCTGGTGTTCTTCCCCGAACTGATCCGGCAGAACATCGCGCGTGTCATCGATATGGCCGGCACCGCGGACCGGCTGCGCCCGCACGTCAAGACCCACAAGACGCGCGAGATCGTCAAGCTGCTGCTCGACGCCGGCGTGACGAAGCACAAGTGCGCGACCATCGCGGAAGCGGAGATGCTGGCGGCGGTCGGCGCGCCGGACGTGCTGATCGCGTACCCGCTGGTTGGGCCGAACGTGGGCCGGCTCGCGCACCTGATCCGCAAGTTCCCCGGTACGACGTTCTCCGCGCTCATCGATCACCCGGACGCGGCCCGCGCTCTCTCCGCGGGGCTGGTCGCGGCGGGCGTCACGGTCGGCGCGGTCCTCGACCTGGACGTGGGCCAGCACCGCACCGGCATCCCGGTCGGCGACGACGCGCTCGCCCTGTACGCACTGGCCGCCACGCTTCCCGGCCTCACGCTCAACGGGTTCCAGCTCTACGACGGCCACAACAGCCAGCCCGACCGCGCCGAGCGCGACGCGGCCGTGCGCGCGTTCATCGCCCCGGTGCTCGAACTGCGGAAGCGCGCGGAGGCGAAGGGCTTACCTGTACCGCGGCTGGTGTGTGGCGGCACGCCGAGCTTCCCCGTGTACGCCGCGATGACCGACGTGCCGGGCGTCGAGTGTTCGCCGGGCACGTTCGTGCTGCACGACGCCGGGTACGGGACGAAGTACGCGGACCTGGGCGGCATCACCCCGGCCGCGGTGCTGGTCACGCGCGTCGTCAGCCGGCCGACGCCGAACCGCGTCACCCTCGACCTGGGGAACAAGTCCGTGGCCGCAGACCCGCTGCTGGAGAAGCGCGTCACACTGCTGGACTTCCCCGCGTACAAGACCGTGGGCCACAACGAGGAGCACCTGATTGTGGAAACCGACGGCGCGAGCGCGTACAAGCCCGGCGACGTGGTGTACGCGCTGCCGGGCCACATCTGCCCGACCGTGGCGCTGCACAAGGAAGCGCTCGTGGCCGAGGGCGGCAAGATCGTTGGCCGCTGGACGGTCGCTTCGCGCGACCGCGTGCTGAGCGTGTGACCGCGCGGCGCGTTCTTCACCCTTCCCCGCGAGTGACCGCCATGTTTCGCTCTCGCTGGCTCTGTGCTGCCGTGCTGGTCGCGCTGTGCGCGCGGTTCGGTTCCGCCGACGCGCCGACCGCGCCCGCGCCGCGATTGATCGTGCGCCCGGTTTCGCCCGACCAGCGCAAAGCGCTGAAGCTCGACCCCTTTTACGAGAAGGCCGCCGACTACAAGGGGCTGCCGATCCTCACGTCCGGAAAGGTGTCGGACGCGGCCATCGTCGAGGCCCGCTTCCTGATCGGGAAGATGCTCGCGGACCGCGACGACGTGACGACGGCGCTGGTGAAAGCGAACTGCCGGTTCGTCATCATGGCCCCGACCGAAATGACCACCGACGTGCCCGAACAGCGGCACATGAAGAACGACCTCAAGACCGACTGGGACAAGCGCGCCCGTGGCCTGGGCGGGCGCATCACGTCGTGCGGCGAGGAGAACCTGCTGAACCTGAAGGGCGACCGCTACCGCAGCGAGAACATCCTGATCCACGAGTTCGCGCACTGCGTCCACCAGTACGGGCTGCGCGCGGTCGACCCCAAGTTCGACGGCAAACTGCGCGGGTGCTTCGCGCGCGCCGGCGAGAAGGGCTTGTGGAAGGACACCTACGCCGCGACCAACGCGGCCGAGTACTTCGCGGAGGGCGTGCAGAGCTATTTCGACTGCAACGCGCCGCCGAACAAGGGCGTCCACAACGACGTGAACACGCGCGAGAAGCTGGCGAAGCACGACCCGGAGCTGTTCGAGCTGATCGACGACACGTTCCGCAAGTCGCCGTACCGGTACGAGCGCTACGACAAGCGCAAGAAGTAACCCCGCGCCCCTTCCTTGCCCAAGAACCTAACCCCCTGGCCCCCTTCCCTCACAGGGAAGGGGGCGGAAGAGGGTCGTCTTGGTTCATCTCCCCCCTTCCCTCTTAGGGAAGGGGGCCGGGGGGTTAGGTTCTTGGCCCGAGCACAACCAACACACTCACCGCGAGCGTGAATCCGGGGCCGGAACCAATACCATGCAGGCTGAAAGCCTGCGATTTCCAAGCCCAGGGCAACGCCCTG
>SXHE01000864.1 GCA_005773755.1 Planctomycetia bacterium | reverse complement strand
GGCGGCGATCGACCCGGCCAGTTGCTCGCGCTCGTCGCTCGTCAGGGTGACGCGGTACTTCTTCATGGCGGACTCCTTCGGGTCCGCACATCAGAACCGCCATAAGATCACCCCGCAACACAAAACGGTTGAGCTAGTAGCGCGGATTGCGCACAAACTCACTCATCGCCCGTTGTACTCCTCGACGACGCGCTCTGCGTGCGAGCGGGACCAGCCGTTCTCGCGGGCCAGCCGTGCCGCGAAGGGCAGGGCGACTTCGCCGCCGTCGATGTCGAATGCCAGGATGCGGGCCAGCAGACCGGCACGTTCAGGGGACATACACGATCCTCAAGAGGTACGAATCGCTACTCGCAGTGTATTTCGCCGCAGGTCGCGACTCGTTGGAAATGCGTGCGATTAAGAAGAAAGTGTGAAGCAATGCCGCGCTTGTGCTTCGGTATGAACGCCGGTACTCTGCGGCGAACACCGGAGGCCCGCCCATGTCCGACCGCGACGCCCTGTACGCCGCGATCCTGGCCCACCCCGACGAAGACACGCCCCGCCTCGCCTACGCCGATTGGCTCGACGAGCACGGCAACGCGAAAGACAAGAAGCACGCCGAGTTCATCCGCGCGCAGTGCGAACTTGCACATCTTGACCGAGAGGATGCGGCCGGCACGCTGTTCGTTCTCGGTGATGCGCTCGACTGGCGACACGATTCGTCAACAGTACGGCGACTTCAGTTGCAGAAGGTCGTGGAGAGACAGCACGAGAAAATGCGAGACCTGATCACTCCGCTCCAAATCGATCCGTCTATCGTATGGGGGAAACGACTTGTCCGCGGCTTTCCCACCTGCGTCGCGGTTTACGACTTTGCACTCTCCGAATCGGCACTCATGGCGTTGGCCGCAGCCTCGGTCCAAGAAATTCACGCGTTCAGTCTCCCAGAGAAAGTGGCCGCGGTAGTCGGGGCGCACTGGCCGTCAAGCGTGCGGCATTTACGCATCTCCAGCCCGCCAACTGCGGCAGCAATCGAGATGCTGGCAAAAGCGGATCGGGTGCGCGGGGTCAGCAGCGTTCGCTTCGACCAAACGGAAACCGACGCTGTGACCGCGATTGCTCGCTCTGAAGCCTGGAGTGGGGTAGAAGGGTTGAGTATTTACGCGGGTTCGGGCGGAGACCAAATTCTGTCCACGCTCGCCGGGTCACCGTTACGCGAACGGCTCACGACTTTGCACCTCGCGGACGTTCGCGTCACTACCTCCGCCGGGCTACGAGCCATGACCCGCACCACATGGCCCCGACTCCGGACCTTGCGCTTGCCGCAAACTCGGATCGGCGATGATGCGGTGGTTGCACTCGCCAAGAGCAAGGGTTTCCCACAACTCCAGACGCTGGACCTGAGCGGTACACGAGTTTCGGGAACTGGTGTTGGAGCTGTCCTTTCGTCGCCCACACTCGCGCAGTTGCGCGATGTCAATTTCTCAAACAACGGCGATATGACCATCGAGCCGATCAGCGCGCCTCCGGCCCCCGCGTTGCGCACGGTCACGCTCACCGGGAATACCGGCTTCGCGTCCGGGAAGTGGACCGCGCCGCTCTACGACCTTCTGTCGCGATCTACTGTGGTATTTCTGAACCTGTCGCACATCACGTTCGAGACGCCCGGCGTGAAGGCGATCACGCAAACGAGCGGCTGGCCGCAACTCCGTGCGCTATCCCTGAGCAGTTGCAATATGCCGCCGGGAGCCGCAATCGCGCTCGCGGAGTGGCCCGGGCTGGCGAAAGTTGAGTGGCTGGGATTGCACGACCCGAATCCGTTCGGCCGTCGCGGGGGAAAGGCGATTGCGAACAGCCGCTACCTCGGGCGCATTCGGGAACTTGTCGTGCCGAAGGAAACTCAAGAACTCAGGAAGCGGTTCGGTCGGAAGCTGACGACCGAGGATCGGGTTCGTGATGGGGATTAGCAATACCGCGCGTTGGGCGACGAGGAGGGATAACCTCCCGCCGCCCAACGTGATTTCGTCCTCTTACTTCGCGGCGGCGGCTTCGGACTTCTTGGCTTCCGGCGCGGGCAGGTGCTTCTTCGCCAGTTCGACCAGCTTGTCGAACGCGACCGGGTCGTGGATCGCGATTTCCGACATCGACTTGCGGTCGAGCGTCACGTTGGCGAGTTGGAGCGCGTGGATGAACTCGCTGTACCGGAGGCCGCGCATCCGGCAGGCCGCGTTGATGCGGACGATCCACAGCCGGCGGAACGCCCGCTTCTTCGCCTTGCGGTCGCGGAACGCGAACTTGCGCGCCCGGATCAGCGTCACCTTCGCCTGCCGGAACAGGTTGTGCCGGCCGAGGCGGAAGCCCTTCGTCAGTTTGCGCGTCCGCTTTTTGCGGCGCGACGTCGTTGCCTTGCTACGAGCGCGAACCATGACCGTGACCCCTTATGAACGTGTGTGGATGAACAAGAGTGTTTGGGTGAAGTAGCGCCGGGCGCGGCTCGGTCTCAGAGCACGCCGAGGGCGATCTTGTACTTCTTCTGCACCTTCGGGCGGTCCCCGATGATGCCGGCGCGGCGGAGCTGGCGCTTCCGCTTGGCCTTCATGTGCGCGTTCAAGTGCCGCCGCCCGACCTTGCCGTATTTCAGCTTGCCGGTCGCGGTCACCCGCACGCGCTTCTTCACGCTCTTGTTCGTCTTGTTCTTGGTGGCCATTGGTTCGATGCTCCGTGCGTGGGGAGCGGGAGTCGTGGCTCCCGTCTTGGGTTCCCGTGGCACTGGTAAACGTAACGACCCGCGGGCCTCGCCCGCGTCCGAGCGGTCGTTCGCGGAACCGGACGCGCCGAAGCGCCCGGCCGAAAAAACTCGGAACGGAGATTGTAGGGGTTCGACCGAAAAGCGGGTAGGGGCCGACGGGAACACAATCTACCCCGCCTTGCGCAGCCCGGCGGGGGCGTCGGGGGCGTTGTCGGTGACGTGCTTCAGCAGCTTCTCCCAGGCGTCGTCGCTGAACGGCGTTTCGCGGGCGATGCGCTGCAGGTCCGCGAGCAGTTCCCCCGCGGACTGGTACGGCTGGGCCGCGGCGACCGTGTCCGCCATCGGCGGCTCCGCGTCCGCTTCCAGCCGGCGGACCACGCCCCAGAGCGCTTCGGGGAACGCCTTCGACCGCGACACCCGCTTCTTGCCCGCCAACTGCGACCAGCCGAACAGCACCTGCCCGAACGCGCGCAGGTCGGCGGCGAACGACGGGTCCGGGGCCGCGCTCGCGCCGGCCAGCCACGCCGGTTCGCCGATCCCGGTCACCTTCAGCACACCGTCGGGCGTGAGCAGGAACGAGTCGGACGTGAGCCGGCCGTGAACCAACCCGACGCGGTGGGCGGCGTCGAGCGCGCCCGCGCCCATCGTCGCCAGCCGCACCCAGCAGCCGGGGTGCGCCGCGAACGCCGGCCAGTCGGCGCTCGCCAGCCCGACCAACCCCTCTTGGAGGACCGCGGGGCGGCCGTTAATGTCGAGCACCTCGACCACGCCGGCGAGGTGCGGGTGGGCCGCGTCGCGGGCCGCGGAGAACCGCTGCCGGAACTCGTCCGGGTGGACCGCGTCGGCCATCTCCAGTTCGCCCAGGTGCCGCAGCAGGTAGAACCCGCCGGTGCGCTCGGTGGTGCGCTTCGGGTCGTGAACGCGGTACACGGTTTCCTTCGGAGACACGCGAACCCGGTCGATGACGCGGAACCGGCCCAGCACGAGCGCGTCGAGGTTACCCGCTTCGATGAGCGCGAGCTGATAGAGCGTGATCGCGCCGCTGGCGAGCAGCACCTGCCGCAGCGTGCGGCGCTGGCGCGCGGCCTCGCCCCACAGCGCCGCGAGCGTGTCCGCTTCGACCAGCGCCGCGGTCTTAAGCAGCTCACCGAGCTGCCGGTCACCGGGTTCCAAATCTTCCGGTGAGGAGTCGGAAGGCGGGTTGTGGAGGCGCGGCAGGCTGCCGTCGCTCGCGGGCTTGGCCTCGTCTTTGGAATTGGTCTTCGCGAGTTCGCGGAGCTTCTTCCGGTACCACTCGCGCATGTCGGAGAGGTGCCGCTCCATCTCGCCGCGCTTGAGGCTCAGTTCCTCGCGCTCGCGCCGCAACCGCTCGGTCTCCTCGACGAGCTGGCGGGTCGCGTCGGCCGCGGCCGTGGCCGCTTCGGTCGCGGCCACCGTCTTCGCCTCGATCCGGTTCTCGCTCGACGACAGCAGCCGGCGCATGTCGGCGACCGTGCCCTGCCACTCGATGAGCTGCTGCCGGAAGGCCGTGACCGCGAGCCGGTGCTCGTCCTTCGCGCGGTCGAGCGCCTCGTGCTGCTCGCGCAGGCGCTCGGCGTCGGCGCGGACCTGTGCGCGGGCCGCTTCGAGTCCGGTGCGGCTGGTGCGGGCGAACTCGTTCAGTTCGGTGAGGTGCCCGCGGAGCTGGTCGCGCGCGGCCCCCAGCCGTTCGAGCGCGAGCCGCGCCTGCTCGTCCAGTTCCGGGGCCTGCGAGCGGAGCGCGTCGAGGTCCGACGCGACCTGATTGCGGAACGTCTCCAGTTCGGCGCGCTCGGCCTCGCACGCACCGCGGGCCTCGGCCAGGCTCTTCCGCTCGGCGGCGACGGCCGCGCCCACGTCCTTGAGCCGCGCGACCTGCCGCGTCAGCGCCTGTTCCTTCTCGGCGAACTCGACCGACTGGCGCGAGATGGTCGCGGCCCGCTCGTCGAGGTCGCGCCGCCGCGCCGCGAGATCGTCCTCGTTGTTCAGGCGCGAAGCGTCGATGGTGGCACGGGAGTCGGCCAGCGCGGCGCGGTCGGCCGCGAGCTGCCGGGCGGCCTCGTCCAGCGCCTTCGCGCGGGTGCCCAGGTCTTCGGCCCGCCGGCGCAGTTGCTCCTGAAGCGCCTGCCGCGCCGCTTCGGACTGTGCGAGTGCCGCCTCGCGCTCGCGCACCGCGACCCGGTCGGCTTCGAGCCGCGATTGCAGGTCGAGGGCCTGCGTCATCCGGCCCTTCATCGTGCCGGTCTGCTCCGCGACTTCGGCCGTGCGCGCGTCGAGTTCCGATTCGCGTTCCTGGAGCCGCTGCGCCTCGGTCGCGAGCGCCGCGCGCTGCACGCGAATCTCTTCCAGTTCTGCCGCGAGCAGCGAGTCGCGCTCGTCCAGCCGCGATCGCTCCTGCGCGGCGTCGGCCTGCACCGCGTTGAGTGTGGCGCGAACCTCCTCGGCCTCCTGAATGCGCTTGCGCAGCTCGGCCTGCGACTCGTCCTCGCGGACGCGGGCCGCGGCCAGTTGCCACGCCTCGCGCTCCATGTCCTGCCGGCTGCGGTCGAGCTTCGCGCGGAACACCGCGACCACCGCCTGCTGCGCCTCCAGTTGCCCGGCGCGCTCGGCCAGGGTCGCGGAGCGCGCGTCCAGGTCGGCCCTCTGCCGGTCCAGCCGCTCGGCCTCGGCCCGGAGCCGCTCCTGCTCGTCGGTGGCGAGCCGCACCGTGCCCTCCCACTCGGCGGCGTCGCGCTTCAGTTGTTCGAGCCGCACGTCCACGTCCTGCGTGCGGGCCGCGAGGTCGCGCTCGCTGACCTCGATTGCCGCGCTCCGGCGCTCGAACCGCAGATAATCCTCGTGAAAGCGGGCGCGCTGCAGCTCGAACTCGTCGCGCGCGACCTGCAACACGCCCTCGCGCCGGGCGACCTCGACCTCGCGCGGGGCCAGGCTCGCGTCGAGCGCCGCCAGTCGCTCGGTTTCGGCCGCGCGGTGCGCCTCGAAGGTGGCGCGGGCCTTGTCGAAGATGTCGCGATCCGCGGCGAACAGCTCGCGCTGGCGGGCCAGCTCTTGGGCCTGCGCCGCGGTGCGGGCCTGCTCGTCGCGCAGCGCCTGCCGCCGCGGGTCGTAGGTCGATTGCTCGGCCTCAAGTGTCGTGCGGTCGGCCTGAAGCTGTTCGCCCTGCCGCACCAGTTCGGCCCGGTGCCGGCCGCACTCGTCGAGCCACTGCTGCCGGATCGTCGCGAGTTCGGCCCGCACCCGCGCCAGCTCGCCCTCCTGCGCCGCGGCCTCTTGCGCGCGACGGTCGGCCAGTTCTTGCTCGATGGCGCGGCGGCGGTCGTGCCAGAGGGCGCGGTCGACGTCCAGTTCGGCCGCTTGTTGGTCGAGGTCGCGGCGGCGGCGGATCAGTTCGGCGTCTTGCGCGGCCCACGCCGCGCGGCGCTCCGCTTCTTCCGCGTCGAGCGCGCGCTTGCGCTCGTCGTGCGAACGGTCGGGCGGGTCGTCCGGCACCGGTTCCGCCAGCGGCACGTCGTCGAGCGAGACGAACCGCGGCGAGACGTAAGCCGGCGGCACGGCCTGAACGCGCGCGGTGATCGTCAGCCCGGCGACGGTGAGCGCGTCGGCGTCGTGGATCGGGGTGGTTGTCCCGGCGGGAAGGGGCGCGCCGTTCAGCACGACCGGCAACCCGGCGGCGACGCGCCGGACGCGCACGCCGTCTGGCCTGCGCGTGTACTGCACGGCGACCGGCGGCGCGCCGGCGGGCAGCCGCAGGTCGCAGCCCGCGGCGGCCCCGACGAGGAACTCGTCGGCCCCGAACTCGTAGGCCAGAACCCGACCCGCGCCGGTGCGCACCTCGAGCCGGACCCGTGGGAGTTCGGGCCGGTCGGCGGAGGGGCCGGGGTTCGGCAGCGGGGCCATCATGGCGAGCGCGCATCCCTGCTACGGATCGGTGCAGGGCAGATTGGAACGCATTCGGGGAATCTTGACAAGGCGAACTGCGCGCGGTGCCGCTTGCGGCTTCGCAGAGGGAGGTCACGCGGCCCGCGCGAGCGGGGCCAGCCCCAGCGCGCGGACCAGGGGGACGAAGTGGGCGCGGAACAGGATCGGGTGGGCGTGCTTGCCCGCGGCAACCACCTCGCGCCCGCGCTCGTCGTAGTACAGGGCCAGGCCCGGCGGCGGCGCGGTGTAGTCGCGGTCGGGCGGAACCTCGCGGTACGGTTCGACTTCGGGGCGCGCGAACAGGGGCGCGGTGTGCGCGACGAACGGATCGACCCGGCCGACCGTCGCGATCAGCTCGCGCTTCACGGCCGCTTCGCGTGCGTCGAGCCGCACCGCGCGGAACGGGCCGGTGACGAACTCCCCGTACCGCACCGGCGCGCCGGGCGCGTCCGGTCGGAACGACAGCGGGAACTCGTGGCTCTCGATCCGGTTCCCCAGCGCCCGCCACCGCTCCACCGCGTCGTCGATCAGCAGTCGCGCCACGTCGTGGTGGTAGTTGTAGGCTTCGTAGGCGTCGCCCAACACGACATCGGGGCGGGCCGCGCGCAGCCAGTGGAAGATGCGGTCGCCGAGCGCCGCGTGGTACGCGAAGTCGCCGGCCATCGCGCGGGCGAACGACTCCGGTTCGCTTTCGCCGAAGCTCGTGACGCGGTACGGGAGGGCCGCGCGGAGCGCGACGTTCTGGGCCGCGTCGGTGCGGAACAGCGTGAGCACCTCCGGCCGGTAGCGGTGCAGCAGGCCGGCGACCGTGAGCAGGTGCGCCGGGTGCGACACGACCACCGCGACCCGCTTGCCGTCCATCGGGTGCTCCTTGCTGTTCGGTTACGCCGCGCGCCGTGCGAGCAGTTCGCCCCGCGCGCGGCACTCGGCCAGAACCGATTCGTACTCGGTCTGAAGCGCGGCCCAACCGCGTTGGGCGGCCCCGGTCGCGGCCCGCAGAGCGTCGCACTCGTGCTGAAGTTCGGCCCAGCCGCGGTGAGCGGCCTCCGCGGACGCGCGCCACTGGTCGCGCTCGCTCGCGGCGGCGAGCAGGCCGTTCGCCAGCGGGTACGACAGGTGTACCCGCAGGTACTCGGCCGCGGCCCGCGCCTCGTCCTCGGCACTCGCGGTCGCCTGCGCCCGAATCACCTCGTCGTACACGGCGAGCAGCGCGTCGGCTGTGTGCTCGATGCCCGCGTTCGCGCGCGTGATTCGGCACACCTCGGCGGCGTCGGTGGCGTCGTAGCGGGCCACTTCCGCGTGCAGCGTGTCGGCCGTCAGCGGGTTCGGGCAGGCGCGGCGGCCGAAGTTCAGAGGGCGCAGTGCGGCCCAGTCGCCCGCGCGCACCAGCGGCCCGGCCCCCAAGTGGTCGCACAGCACCACGGCGCACCCCGCGGCCATCGCCTCGAGCGCGCACCGGGCCTTCGCGAACACGAGGTCGTAGGTCGGCAGCAGTTCTTCGGGCCGCGCGATCGGGTTGCCGCACGCGCTCCCGACCGCATCGAGTTCGAGGCCCGCGCGGTTGCACGCCTCGCGCACGGCGGGCAGGTGCGTGTGTTCGGCGGCGTAGTTGCTGAGCAACAGCGCGCGGCGCGGGCGCGGCGGCAGCGGCCCGCGCGGGCGGAACCGGGTCAGGTCCACCGCGTTGGGAATCACGCGCACCGCGGCGCGGTCGGAGCCGTCGTCGTCGCACCGGTCGCGGCAGTTCTCGTCCACGGCGACGACGGCGCGCACGCGCGGGTGGCGCGGCGGGCGGTCGTGCCACGCGGTCGCGTCGTGGCACACGAACACCGCCGGGACGCCGGGGAACCGCAGCACCGCGGACATCGTCTCGATGTGGTGGTGCCCGTGGATCACGTCGGGTGCGGGTTCAGCTTCGAGCGAAGAGAGCACGCCCACCCCGTCGGCGCGCAGGTCGTCGGCCACCGCGCCGGGCAGCGGCGAGTACACGGCCGGCGCGTGCCCGCGGCGGAGCAACTCGCGCGCGAGGTCGCGGGCGTAGGTCTCGGTTCCGCTGCGCGCGGACAGCGACAGATTGGTAATGAGAACGCGCACGGCCCCACCTCGAAGTTCTTTCATCGACATCGGAGACGGCGCATCTTTGGAAGTTCTGAGCGCTCCCCACTGGGTCGCGGTCAATCGACTCGAACCGCCGCGCGTGCTTGACCGTACTTGTAGATGCACCTAGCGTGATACCAGACTCGCACTTGCGCCCGCGAACGTGAGGCCGTCGTGAAGCTGTCCGCCCCGCCGCCCCCGCCGCCCCCGCCGCCGGAACAACCGGCGGGCGAACAGCCCGCGCCCGACCCCAACAACCCCAACAACGCGAGTACGAACGCCAACCCACCGGTGGAGCAAACCCCGGACGTGCCGCCCGCGCCGGCTCCGGTGGCAAAGCCGCTGAACTGGCCCGGCTGGTACTCCGGCCTCGACTCCGTGCTCGTCGCGCTGGTGCTGGTGCTGACCTTTGCCGCCGCGTCGTTCGCGGCCCGCAACTCCGATCTGTGGCTGCACCTCGCCGCCGGCAAGCGGTTGCTGGCGGGCGAGTACACCCCCGGCTCCGACCCGTTCAGCTACTCCGGTGCGGACCGCCCCTGGGTCAATCACAGTTGGCTGTTCGACGCCTTCGCGTACCTGCTCTACGGCGGGAAGGGGAGCGTGCTGGTGGTGGCGAAGGCGCTGGCGCTGGTCGGGGCGTTCGGCCTGCTGTTGGCGATCCGTCGGCCCAAGTTCGCGCTCTGGCCGTGGGCCGCGTGCGCGTGCGCCGCGGTGCTGGCGAGCGCGCCGCAGTTCCTCCTGCGCCCGCTCGTCGCCTCGGTGTTCTTCCTCGCGGTTACGATGTTTCTTCTGTTCCGCGTGCCGCACAAGCCGAACTCGTGGCGGTTCCCGGTCGCGATCGGGGTCACGTTCTGGCTGTGGTCGAACTGCGACCAGTGGTTCTTCCTCGGGCCGCTCGCGCTGGCGCTGCTGGTTCTCGGCGACCTGATCCAGACGAAGGTGCTGAACGTGCCGGAACCGGCCCCGACCGACGGCGCGGGCGACGGGGACGAACCGCTGGGCCGACTGCCGGACACCGCCACGCTCGCGAAGGCGCTGGGCATCGGGGTGCTGGCGTGCATGTTGAACCCGCACCACGTGCGGGTGTGGGAGCTGCCGTTCGAACTGGTCGGCGCGCCCGGGACCGAGGCCGACCCGCGGGTGCGGCTGCTGCGGTTCGCGCCGACCGACAGCGCGTACTACAACAGCTCGTCGCTGGGGTACAACGCGAACGGGCTGGCGTACCTCGTGCTGTTCGTGGCCGGGGTCGCGATGCTGGGGTTCGGTACGGGGCGCGTGCGCGCGGCGCACGTCGCACTGTGGATCGGGTTTGCGGTGCTCAGCCTGTTCACCATGTACGCGATCCCGTTCTTCGCGGTGGTCGCCGTGCCGCTGGTGGCGAGTCAGCTCAACGCGCTGTCGTCGAAGTTCGAACTGAAGACCTGGGGCGACCCGAAGAGCCGGGTGCTGCTCCTCGGCTCGTCGCTCGGCCGACTCGTGTGTCTGATCGGCGCGGTGGGGGCGTGCGTACTGGCGTATCCCGGTTGGGTACACCCGGACACGCAAAGCCCGGTGTACGCGCGGCGCGTGGCCTGGAACGTCGAGACCGACCCGGCGCTGGTGCGCGCGGCCGGGCAGATCAACCGGTGGCGCGAATCGGGCCAGCTCCCCGCGGACGCGCGGGGCGTCATCGCGAACACGGACCTCGCCAATTACGTCGCGTGGTTCGCCCCGCAAGAGAAGGTGTTCTTCAACGCCCGGTTCAACCACCACCGGTCCGAACTCGCGGACTACGTTGCCCTGCGGAAGGGGCTGGCCGTGTTGCCGCCGGGCAAGGACGAAGTGCCGGACCGGGCCGAAGCGACCGCGGTGCTCAAGAAGGCGGGCGCGGAGTACCTCGCGATTCACGCCGGACCGGGCGACGGGACGCAGATGCGCGCGCAAGCGGAAGGCGCGGGCGCGCTGCTGTACCGCGACTGGGCCGCGTGGTCCCCGTGGTACACCGACGGCCGCACGGTCGTGTTCGGCTGGCGCGACGCCGCGAAGCCGTCGTTCGCCCGGCTGCGGCTCGACCCGGTGGCGCTGGCGTTCGGGCCGAACGTCCAGCGATTGCCGGAGTTCGTTCTGAAACAGCCCCTGGTGCCGCTGGGCTGGGAGGCCCCGTTCGTGCGCCCGGCGCGGGCGGAACCGGTCGAAACGGCGGAGGCGACGGGCTGGGCGCGGTACAAGACCGGGCCGGCGCTCCGCCAGGAGATTCGTCAACAGCTCCGCCAGAACGCGCTTCAGCCGCTGGCGCTCGGGCTGCCCATGTTGGGCGCGCCCGACGCACACCGGTTCGCCACACGGGTCGCCTTCGAGTCGGGCGCGGTTC